>NZ_CALPCB010000008.1:0-170224 GCF_943192895.1 Veillonella intestinalis
CCTTATTCGGGGGGCGTGGATTGAAGTTACTTGTGGCACGGGCAATATAAATCCTTGTGCTAGTCGCTCCTTATTCGGGGGGCGTGGATTGAAGTTTCGTTTCTCTTAACGCCAATTGTTGATACGCTAGTCGCTCCTTATTCGGGGGGCGTGGATTGAAGTGTCCGCTCTTAATTTGGCCTCTGCACTGGCTACAGTCGCTCCTCTTTTGGGGAGTGTGGATTGAAGTGTTGTCCCATTTATCTGGTTTGCCTCCGCCTGCTGGTCGCTCCTCTTTCGGGGAGCGCGGATTGAAGTAAACAGAGTGGGTACCGCTTAAAGAAAGAATGCGTGTCGCTTAAAGAAAGAATGCGTGTCGCTCCTCTTTCGGGGAGCGTGGATTGAAGTATTCCACCGGTGTTAGTCTTATACCCATTTGATGGTTGATCCTTTTTTTTGGACGCGAGAGTTTGGTAAGTTATTTGGTATAGAGGGCTGATTTTAAGAAAGAATATCTAAGAAATAAGGTTGCGTATAAAAATAAAACTACAGTATTATTTGTATCAGATGGACAATTAATATCAAATTAATATAAAAATAACTTTGCTAGAATATATAATAAATAGGGGTGTTTTGAAAATGGGTGAAATAAAAGAGTGGTACTGTCCATATTTTAATTCAACAATTGAAGATAGTGAATGTTATGATATTAATGCTGTTATAGATAGGTGTTTAAAGCCTAGTTCGGTTCCGGAAGTAAAGGAATGGGATAAAGCTATAATTTGTTGTGAGAATTGCATATACCGAGGATATTAAAGGAAATCATTACTTTGAGTGCTTTTTATGCTAGCGATAAGCAAGCGTGCAAGAAAAAGGGCAAAGAAACAGTCAAAGAAACCGCAAAAAGTCGGTAAAGAAATAGCAAAGAGATATAAAGAAACACCAATAAAATCAAATAAATACAAATACAAGCAAAGAAATACAAAAAAATACAAAGAAATATAAAAAACATAAAAAATATAAAAACATAAAAACATAAAAACATAAAAAAGAAAAGAGAAGTAAATAATAACGGAATGATAAATAAGAAGGAAAAATCCGTTAACAAGATAAAATAGAGAATATAGATCAACTTAAGTTGGAACATACTAGATAGTAAATATAAAAATATCCTCAAGCCATCAATTTTAGCAGAGAGCTAGAATTTGATAGGCAAGAGGATATTTTTTATAGACTGTTATATATAAAGGTTAAGCATATGATGTATATATTGGGGTTTATGTATTTTGTATTTTATATTTTAGAATCACGCATATTAGCGCTACACACTCATACCTTTAGCATAGTTTTCATATAACGTTGTATAGTAGCCACCTTTAGCCAACAGTTCTTGGTGTGTACCTTGTTCTACAATTTGACCTTGGTTAACTACAAGTAATAAATCAGCATCACGAATAGTTGATAGGCGATGGGCAATAACGATGCCTGTTCGGCCACGTAATAATTGTTGCATGGCTTTTTGCACCTCTACTTCGGTGCGTGTATCTACGTTAGCCGTAGCCTCGTCGAGTATGAGAATACGAGGGTTTGCTAAAAAGGCACGGGCAATTGTTAATAATTGTCGTTGGCCTTGCGATAGGTCATCGGCTCCATTTTTCAGTACCGTATCATAACCTTGTGGCAAGGTGCGGATAAAATGGTCAGCCATGGCAAGTTTCGCAACAGCAACGATTTCCTCACGTGTTGCTTCTGGTTTGCCGTATGCAATATTATCCGCAATGGTTCCTGTAAAAATCCAAGTGTCTTGTAGAACCATTCCTACTAACTGGTGGAGCGTTTTACGGCTGAGGTCCCGAATATCTACACCATCAATTGTGATTGAACCACCATTAATTTCGTAGAAGCGCATAAGCAAGTTAACAATCGTTGTTTTACCTGCCCCAGTAGGACCTACAATAGCGACAACATGACCGCCAGGAATTGTAAAGTTGACCTCATTCATTAATAACTTGTCAGGACTATAGCCAAAGCTTACATTTTGAAACTCGATAGTCCCTTTCAGTGCATCTGATTGGGTTGTCGTTTCAAATGAAGTGTTGGCACCAGAATCTTCTTCTGGTGTTTGATCAAGAATTTCATAAATTCGTCCTAACGCAGCTTGGGTTTCTTGAAATTTGGTTAAGATGTAGGAGCTACGTGAGATTGGATCGGAAACTTGTGTTACATAGAGGAAAAAGGCTTGAATATCACCTAGTGATATTTGACCACGCAATACAAGTAAGCCACCTTGAATAGCGACTAATACATAGCCTATCTGGTTGATAAAGTTTACTAGAGGCATAATAATTTGCCCCATAAAACCAGAGCGTCTTTCGTGTGTAAATAAGTTACGGTTTAGTTGGTTTAGATTATCGGAAGTGACTGTTTCTAAATTGAAGGCTTGTACAATTTGTTTGCCTGATATTAGTTCTTCAACACCACTATTAACAGCACCCAGCGCTTCTTGATTATGAAGATAGATGGTGCGAGCTTTTTTTGAGGTAATCACTAAGCCAATGATACCTAAAACGATAATACCGATGATAATGCTAGCCAGTAAGGGGCTAATCCAAAGCATCATAGCAAGGGCGCCGATGATGCCAATGAATGATGAAATTAACCCAGGAATACCTTCTCGAAGGGTTTCACTAATGGAGTCTAAATCGCTAGTAATTCGGCTTAATAAATCGCCACGATTATGATTGTTGAAATAGGACATAGGTAATCGATAGAGATATTCGCTCACTCGATTACGCAAATTTAATACCATGTTTTCCGCTACACCAGCAATAATATATTCGCCTACATAGGTAAATATAGAATGACCACTATATAGAATGATTAGCATGAGAATGGTATCGGTAGTATTGTCGATAATATAAGAAATATCTTGATTACTACGCAAGCCTTGAACAATCGCATCTACGATTTGGCCCAGTAGTTTAGGGGCAATAATTTCAAAACAAGCGGCCAAAATAAGGGCAAAAATAATTGCAATCAGCCAGCCCCATTGTGATTTTGATTCATAGAGAAAACGTCTGAATAATGTCATAGGGCCACCTCCTGAGAGGCCACAATTTGTTGATAAATTGGGCAGTTTTCTACGAGCTCATCATGAGTTCCTAGACCGACCGCACAGCCTTGATTAATAACGAGAATTTTATTCGCTTTGCGAGCGGCACTTACTTTTTGCTCGATGGAAATAAAGGCTCGTTGTGGGAAGTCTGCAATTTCATGAGCCACAGCTTTGCGAACTTGTTGCTCAGTAATACCGTCTAAGGCAGAGAAACTATCGTCAAAGATAAGTAAGTTTGGTTGACGAATGAGTGCTCTTGCCATAGCTAGTCGTTGGCGTTGACCACCAGATAAATTGGTGCCCCCTTGTGATAATTGATGTTCATAGCCATCATTAAAACGGCTGATAAATTCGTGAGCCCCTGCTAGTTTACAAGCTCGTTCCATATCAGCTAATGATAAGGTCGACGTAGTATTAGGGGAATTTTCAGATGGCTTGGTACCATGAATGCCGTATTCTAAGTTCATAGCAATAGAGCCAGTAAATAAATAGGCTTTTTGTGGTACATAGCCGATTTGAGCTCGCACAGTATGTATAGGCTGCTCAAAAATAGATTGCCCTTGGAATAAAATATCGCCAGATTCAATTGGATAGAGTCCCAGGATTAATTTAGCAATGGTACTTTTGCCAGAGCCAATATCACCCATAATAGCTAAGGTTTCACCAGCTTGTAAGGTGAATGAAATGTTGTGTAACGCCGCTTCTTCTGCATTGTCGTAGCGGAACGTAACATTGCGAAACTCTAAAACTGGTGAATTTAAATTAGAAGCCGAACTCTCATGAATACTAGGTTCTTGCTCTGTTTTAGTATATGGCGTGAGTGGATGGGTGAATAACTCTTGCACCCGTTGATAACAAATAATTGCTTCAGGCACGTCTAATAGAACAAAGACCGCCATTAATAGGTTGAGCAAAATGAGCGTTGCATATTCGATGATAGCCATAATATCACCGATTTGAATATTACCAGCACTAATTTGGTAACCACCGAGCCAAAGAATAACGACCGTACTCATATTAAAGATAATAAGAATACTTGGTAAACCAATCGCATAGGTGCGTGATAGGCGGGCTGATGAGCGCGCAATATTGCTAAATGCAGATTTTTCACGTGATTGTTCGTCATTGCTACGGTTAAACGCTCGAATAACGGCCATCCCGATCATATGGTCACGAACTAGATCGGTAATATAGTCTAATTGTTGTTGGACTGATTTTACAATAGGCAGTGCTTTTTGCTGTAAGAAGGCCATAATGGCCACCATGATTACCATCAAGCTTAAAATCACAAGACCTAATTCGAAACTTTTGTAAAAAGTTAAGCCTAGACCAACGAGAATCATGAGTGGCATAGGCAGAATCATGTTAATGCCTTCCGCCAAAACAGATTGAATTTTTTCTACATCACGAGTGGCACGCATTAGTAAGGTACCCGTTCCATATTTTGAAAAGTCTGTGAGTGAAAAGTCTTGTAAGGCTTGCACTAACTGTTGGCGTAGACGAAGGCTGACACTAGCAGCAATATGTGAGCTCATGTAAACGGCACTAATAGAAGCAACGACAGTTAGTAAGGAGGCTCCCAGCATAGATATACTAAGAGCGCTGATTGTGTCTAAATCGCCATGCAATACCCCTTGGTTGATAATGTCAGCTGTTAATGTTGGCACGATGAGTGCGCTGACTACATGTATAAGTGATAATATACAGGCTGCAAAAAAAGCCCATTTTACAGGGCTTAAATATGTATGTATAAATTTCATATATATATTTTCCTTTCCCCAGTAATGTTCAAGGGCATTATAGCATATTGCTAGGTAATAAGAAACCATAAGAAACGTATGTTAGATATGAAAAAGTGTAATACAGAGGCAAAAAAATATAGAAAAAACAAGAATATAGATATATAGAAGTATAAAATATAATTAAATAAGATTATTTGATTATTTTTACAGTATATCCATTGGCGTGGATATTGCTGTTAGTAGTGTCCTCATTGTGCAGGTCGGTTAAATAGGAATCGGCCGTAACATTCCAAATAGAGTCTTTGCTGAGAAAGAGGCTGGCCTTCTTGGCTGTGTGATTAGGATTAATTGCCCCGGTTAGAGTAGAGCCTTGATTTAATTTAATCTCTACAGTGCTAACATTGTCTGCTTTGATATGCCCATTGAGACTTTGTTTGTTGGCAGTGAGTTTAACTTGACCGCCGTTTTTACCATTACGACCCCATTCATTGGCTTTAGCCTCTAATATGGTGTCACTATGTGGTGCGTGTAAGTCTACTTGTTGTAGCTTAATTTGGCCCTTTGTGTTAGATACTGTGAAAAATGGTGTTCGTCCCGTATTGGTAAGGGTACTGTTTTGAATTGTTAATTGAGTTGTGCCGTCATCAGCGGTATTAAGGTCACTGAAATATAAGTTGAAACCGTCAGCACCAGTCAGGCTTGCTTGCGTTAGGTTCACTTTGGTAGCTCCTTCTAATACACCTAAGGCACTGTGGCGCGCTTCGCCAGTTAGGCCCGTTAATTTCATAGTTCCTGTTGTTGAAATGAGAGGACTATTGAAACCGTTGGTAGTGAGTTGGAGTGTGGCGGCTATTAATTCGCTCTTAGCTTTACTGCCGATGAGTAAAGCGGGGCTACGATCGCCATACGTAGTAATGGCACTTTGTTTTATGGTGGCTACGGCACCATAAGCTAAAGATAAGCCTGGTGAAACGCGTCCATCAGTTCGCAACGTGATGCCCGTGGCTTGTATTTTAACATCTTGACCACTGCCGACTAAGGCGGCAGATCCTTGTCCATTGGTACGTAATGTGCTATTGGTTATAGTCGCTTGGCTATAAGGGGCTACTAAGAGGGCTGCATTTTGGCCACGCCAAAGAGCAATGCCTTCGTTATCCGCATTACCTGTTTTAGAAAGGGTAGCCCCTTTTAATTTGGCGTGACCTGTTTTTTGCACGAGTATTACATTTTCATTGTGTTTGGTATTAGTAAGACTCTTTTTAAAGGTTTGCGTACCATTAACTACTTTAGTAGCTTTGAATTTATAGTTTTTATTTACTTTTTTGCCTTTTTTGATATCATTATCAGAATCGCTGACAAGACCTAACAGTTTGCCTGCTGCTTTAATAGGGTTAATCGTGGGCATGTCAGGCAATACTTTGCTAGCTACATAGGCACTGACTGGATCGGCTGCGTACATAGTTGGTGTTGTGTATATGGTGAACGTGCTACCAATGAGGGTAGCAGTTATGATTCGTTTGAGCAATGTGTGTTTCATAGGAACTCCTTTGTTGGTGAAATGGGGGAGAAAAATAAGATAATTTAATATATATTATACCGTAGGCCACTTGCAGAATAAAGAAAAGCTAATAAAAAAGAGCCTGTACAGAATCATGTCTGTATAGACTCTAAACATATTTGTTGATCTTTTTCGCTGAGGTTTAACAGCATACCTACTTCGATTTGTAATCCTGTAGCAATATGGACTAGCATTGCAATGGATACATTGTCGTTGTATTTGCCTCGTTCAATGCGACCAAGAGCTCCAGGACTGATAGAGGCTTTACTGGCTAGCTCGTCTTGCGTTAAACCGCGCAAGGTTCGATAGTAGGCAATGCGTGCGCCGATTTGTTTAATTACAGCCCGCTTTTTTATATCTATATCTTTGTCCACTTAGGTCACCTCGCAATGATTGTATTATGGCGTATTAATTACATATATAAATTATGTCATAAAACGATTAGAAGGAAGGCGCCTAAATGTGGTGTATTTGCGACTAAATAGTTTTCTTTTGTATTTTAAAGCTTAAGGACTTGATTTGTTGGTCAAAACAAGGTAATATAGTAGGGTAATAATTAAATATGGAGAGGTGTCCGAGTGGTTTAAGGAGCTGGTCTTGAAAACCAGTGACTCCGCAAGGGGCCGTGGGTTCGAATCCCACCCTCTCCGCCATCTAATACGGCTTTTACTTGATAATATTCAATAAAAGTCAAAACCCCTATAAAGCTAGTTATTGACTAGGATATAGGGGTCTTTTTATGTCCGCATGTTATTCTCGTTTAAGGCTATTTTGTGCAATAATAAGTAATGCTTTGTTAACAATTTGTTAACATTTTTTTGGTTATAAGCTTGTAATGTTTGGATTGTTTTTCCCCTTCCTCTTACCTTATTTGTTACATAGCTGTAGAGGACTATTCTTAATAAATTTTAAAATAATTAAAGGATTTATCGATAAGGTCAATTACTTAGAATAATATTTTAGTGAACCCTATTAGCATAAAAGATTCGAAAGATTATAGAAATATAAGGCTTGATCTTTTCTTATAGATATTGTAGACTTTTAGATAAGGAGGGATATGTTATGAAATATAAATCTGAAGTATTAACTATGATGGATTCTGATTATGAGGCTTTCTGTAAAGCTTTATTCAGTATAGAGCTAGACGTTAATAATCAGGAAGAATTGGCGTTATTATATGCTCGGTATATGAGAGGGGATAATATTTCCTTATTAAATGAAAACCTTGTAGTAAAGGAATAATTAAAACTGGTGACTTTATGTTATAATAAGCCATACGTTCAATTTTTGCGAGAAGTATGGTGATAACAGTGACTAAGTTACCTTATGATAAAACAAATCCGGCAGACATTTTGAGATATTCAGAAGAATTAGAAGGAATTACTTTTCAGAATGTACTCCAAAAAATCTTTAGAGGTGAAGAATTAGAAGAAAAAGTAAAATATTATGATAATCCGCGTAGTAAAGGTGGTCTTGGCAATTTATTAGAAGAACACTATTATTTTTATTCACCCAATAGTATTTCAGACGCTGATTTTGTTGAAGCCGGCGTAGAATTAAAGGTTACACCTTATGAGATAAATAAAAATAACCAATATAAAGCGGGCGAACGTTTGGTTATTACAATGATTCCGAATAATGAACCTATATCGGATGATTTTGAAACTTCTCATTTAAAACAAAAAATTAGTCATATTTTAATGGTTTGGTATGAAAGAATTCGTGGTGAAGCACGGACTAAGCAACGAATTCAGTACGTTAACTTATACAATTTATATAGTGAAATTTGTAAGAATGATTTAGAGATTATTCGTAATGATTATAAACGAATTACTGAGAAGATTATAGCAGGTAAAGCCCATGAATTGTCCGAAGGTGATACGCAGTATTTGGGAGCTTGTACAAAAGGGGCGACTGCTGAACGTAGTTTGCAACCACAGTATTATAATGATAGTATTCCGGCAAAACGGCGTGCATTTTCTTTGAAACAGTCGTATATGACATATGTATTAAATCAGTATGTTAAAAAACGTAAAATGAGTTTTGATGCTATTTTTACACCAGCTGATTTACAGAAGGCAGATTTAGAAACTCAAGTTATTGAACGGATTGAAAAGTATGTAGGTAACACTGAAGACGCATTATATTCCATGTTCGGTTTTACATATACGCAAGGTAATCGGCCAAAACATATTAATACATTATTAGTTAATCGAATGCTTGGGGTTCAGACTGATCAAGCTGAAGAATTTGCAAAAGCAGATATTAAGATTAAAACAATTAGAGTTCAGAAGAATGGTAAGCCAAAAGAAAGTATGTCGTTTCCAAAAATAAAGATTAAAGAGTTTGTTAAGCAAGACTTTGAGGAGTCTGCTGAATATAATTTTTTCCAAGAAACTAAGTTCTTGTTTGTTGTCTTTAAAGAGACAAACACTGGTGAATATATTCTAAAAGGTGCTAAATTTTGGAATATGCCAATTATAGAATTAGAAGAAATTGGTAGAGTTGAATGGGAGTCATATAAGAAAAAGTTTTTAACTGGAGTTAATTTTACTATAACTAAAGATAAATCCGGTAAAGAAATTATTAAAAATGATTTACCTAGTAAATCAGAACATACAATATTTCATTTACGACCACATGCACAAAAGAGTGCTTATGTAATTAACGGTAAACGTTATGGTATGGGAAATGATAGGGATATGGATGACTTGCCAAATGGAGATAAAATGACTTGCCAATGTTTCTGGTTGAATAATGATTATATTGCAAAGATTATTGAAGATATATAACAAATTATTTAATGAAATAATTTGTTTATTATAAAGGAGATTATAGTTAATGAGGCTAACTGTAGCAGAGTTGTTTGCTGGTGTTGGAGGATTTCGTGTAGGGCTGAATCATATCGAAGAGGTTGATATGCAAGAGCGAGCTGTTGAAAATGGTCCTTGGGAATTTGTATGGGCTAATCAGTTTGAACCATCTACTAAGGAACAACATGCTTTTAATTGTTATGTAACACGATTTGGTGAAGCAAATCACTCTAATCTTGATATTCATGAAGTGGATAAAAGAAAAATTCCAGATCATTCGTTAGTAGTAGGTGGATTCCCGTGTCAAGATTATTCAGTAGCACGCTCTTTATCTAACGAGCAAGGGATTGAAGGGAAAAAAGGGGTTTTATTTTGGGACATTAAAGATGTATTAGTGGCAAAACAGCCCCCATTTGTTTTATTAGAGAATGTAGATCGTCTTTTAAAATCACCAGCCAGTCGTCGTGGTCGAGATTTTGCAATTATGCTAAAAACGTTTGATGAACTCGGCTATATAGTGCAATGGCGCGTATTAAATGCAGGCGAGTATGGAATGCCTCAGAAACGGCGCCGTGTATTCATTTGGGCGCACAAGCGTGATTTACAGTATTCGCAGGAATTTTTAAATAACGTTCTTGATTTAAAAGAAAATAACATTTTTAATCAAGTTTTCCCTGTCGTGGACATAGAAATCTCTAAAGATATTGACTTGAATATATATGAGTCTATTTTAGAAACTTCTAATGGGTACAAGGACGGAAAATTCTTAGAGACAGGCATAATGGTTAATGGACATGTTATACATGGAAAGCCGTTAGCTAGAATGGAAGTTGTCTATCCATTGTCTAATATTTTAAAAAAGGCACAAGTGTATAATGAAGATTTGTTAGTATATAAAGTCTCTGAAGATAAGTTAGAAAAATGGCAATATTTAAAAGGACCAAAGAAGATTGAACGTACATCTAGTAATGGGCATAAGTATATTTATAGTGAAGGTGGGATGGCTTTTCCTGAAAAAATGGATGAACCAGCTCGAACAATGCTTACTAGCGAAGGCACTTTAAATAGATCCTCTCATATAGTATTTGATGAAAGCTTACACGCTTATCGTATTTTGACACCAGTGGAATGTGAGTTAATTCAAATGTTTCCACCTAATTGGACGGATACGATGCCAAATAGAAAGAGATATTTTATGATGGGAAATGCTTTGGTTACGGGAATTGTATCTCGATTAGAGCCAGTGATACGCAATATTATTGAACAAGAGGTAGAATAAGAAAGGGATACCCTCATTGTCTGAGGGTATCCCTTTTGTTATACTTATATAGCGGTCGTACGCAATACTAATAATGTAATTATATAATTTTTCATATATTCAAGGAGCTTTTATGTCATCCACATATTCTGTTTACCGTCGTATTAAATTAGCTGCCAATGGGACGATTGACTTATTGTCATCTTTATTTTTGCCTATCATAGCGTTATTAGTATCTACTGGTATTTTAAAAGGCCTTTTTATTCTGCTCATGGTGAATCAGTTTGTATTGCCTGAAACGAGTACATATGCGATTTTAAATGCTATGAGTGATGCTTTTTTCTATTTTATACCCGTATTTTTAGCATATACAGCGGCTAAGCGTTTTCAAGTAGATCCCTTTACAGCTATGTTACTTGCCTGTGTATTAGTATATCCTGATGTTACGCAGCTTATGAAAGCACCTGCGGCAGGTGGTATGGAATCAGCAGAAGCGTTAGTCAAAGGTATGACAGGGCAGTCAAATTGGGGAGGTCCCGATTTATTCGGCTTGCCAGTAGGACAAGTGATGTATCCTTCATCCGTGATTCCTATTTTATTAGCGGTGTACTGCATGCAGTACGTTCAACGATTAGGGGAAGGGTTATTTCCTGAAGCGGTACGGGGACTATTTACGCCACCTTTATGTATTATTGTAATGACTCCATTTACACTTGTTGTATTAGGACCCATTGGCACTTGGTTAGGGGCTTTATTGGGTACTGGTTATGAATTAATTTATAGTTTAAGTCCTTTATTAGCCGGGCTAGTCGTAGGGACGGTACAGCCGTTTTTAGGGATGCTTGGTTTGCAGTGGGGATTTTTCCCTATTGCAATTAATAATGTAGCGGTATACGGCTTTGATACCTTAATGCCTTTGTTTAGTTCTGCTATGTTTGCCCAAGCGGGCGCTGCATTAGCGGTAGCGGTGAGGACACGTAATACATTATTTAAGTCAGAGGCTTTTTCTGCAGGGATTATTGCATTATTAGGGGTTACGGAACCCGCTGTATTTGGTGTCACACTTCGTTTGAAACGGCCTATGGTCTGTGCCTGTGTAGCTGGTGGTCTTGGGGGTGCCGTGGCAGGCTTTTTCAAGGTGAGCGCTGCATCTTTTGCCATTCCCGCTGTTACGACCTTGCCAGTCTTTATGGGGCCTTCATTTCTTTGGTATGTAATAGCCTTGGGTCTCGCTTTTGGATTAAGCTTTGTGTTGACTTTGATAGTTGGTTTTAAGGACATTGTAGATATATCAGATAGTAAGTAAGTACAGTCGAATATTGGGTGATGGCTTTACATTTGATATAGGTTTTGCTATAGTAAAGTTGCTAGATGGGTGGAACTGAGTATCCAGTGTTGAAACCCTATCACTAGAGGGCGGGCGGCGATACTGCGACGGACCGCCTCTGATGAATAAAATAAAGCTGAATAAAAAAAAGGTTGTAACTTCTATGTACGTGCATAGTTATTACAACCTTTTTTGTTAATAGTTTAGATTATTATTAAATTAGTACCAAATGTAGCGAATTAATACGATGATTGCTAGTGGGTACATAATCCAGTGTACTTCTTTAGTACGACCAGCGATAATTTTAAGAAGTGGGTACATGATTAAGCCTGCCGCTACACCATTAGCAATGCTGTAGGTGAAAGGCATTAAGGCGATAACCATGAAGGATGGGAAGGCTTCGGTCCAATCGGAGAAATCGATGTCGCGAATTGGTTCCATCATAAGGGCCCCGACTAAGATTAAAATTGGAGCTGTCGCACAGTTTGGTACGAGGGTAATAAGTGGTGCAAAGAGCAAGGCTAAGAGGAATAGCACGCCACAGGTAACCGCTGTTAAGCCTGTACGACCACCTGCACCTACGCCAGCCGCACTTTCTACGAATGCTGTAATGGTACTAGCCCCGAGTAAGGCCCCAAAGCTAACGCCTACAGCATCAACCGTCATGGCTTTGCCAAGACCAGGGAATTTACCTTCTTTTGGATTGGCAATACCCGCTTTAGTAGCAGTACCAATTAGGGTCCCCATGGAGTCGAATAATTCTACAAAGGTGAAAGAGAAGATAATAGTTACTAGGCCAAGATGCATGGCACTGGCAATGTCGAGTTCAAAGAAAGCTGCTTTGCTGAAATCTGGAATGGCCATAATAGAGAAGTTTTCAGGGAGCTGAGCATTCCCTGTTACATAGGCTAAAATACTAGTCACTACAGCGCCGATAATGAAAGCCCCTTGTACATTGCGCGCCATTAAGAGGGCGGTAAAAATAAGACCAAAAAGAGCTAATGCTACTTGTGGATCCATAAGATTGCCTAAGGTTAGGATTGTTTCAGAGGAACCTGGTGTGGAATGACCTTGCGTAGCCACAACTTGGGCAAGACTATCTGGTGACAAGGATAGTGTTACGGTCATAAGACCAGATAATTTTAAACCGATGATGGTAATGAATAGGCCGATACCGACAGTAATCGCGATTTTCATGGCGGCAGGAATGCCTTCTACGATATGTTGGCGCACAGTAGTCAGTGTTAAGAACAAGAAGACTAGACCTGAAATAAATACGGCACCTAAGGCTGTTTGCCAAGCAATGCCCATACCTAGTACAACGGTAAAGGTATAAAAGGCGAGTAGTCCAACGCCTGGGGCCAAACAGATTGGATAGTTAACGAGAACCCCCATAGCTATGGTAACTAGGCCGCCACCTAAGGCTGTAGCGATGAGAACTGCATCTTTGTCCATGCCAGCAATGCTAAGTAGATTAGGCGCTAGAAATAGGATGTACGCCATGGTGATAAAGGTAGTTAAGCCGGCGATAATCTCACCTTTCACCGTTGTGTTGCGCTCTTTGAGGGCAAACAATTTTTCTAACATAATAACCTCCTAATAGATGGTATAGAAATAATTTCATCCCTATTGTATCATGGTCTATAGGAATTGTGGAGAGTTAATTATATTATTTAAATTTATTAAAAATAACTATTAATATGTAGTGCTAATTAAAATATAGTGAGATCCTATAAATTCTTCATTAAGGACTGTTTTTTTGCAAGGTAACTGTATAAAATCTACTAGATTCAGGAAGTTTTTAATTCCCCTCTATGATAGGGGAAAATACTGTGTTATAATGAATTTAGTAATTCCTACTGTGAAAGAGGTATATGAGAGATGAAAATATCAACTAAGGGTCGTTATGCTTTACGCGTATTAGTTGACCTAGCAGAAAATGGTAAGAAGAAAAACGTTTCAATCCGTGAAATTGCGGAACGTCAGCGTATTTCTGATAAATATTTAGAAGGTATTGTAGCACGTCTAAGTGCCGCTGGATATGTTAAGAGTGTTCGTGGTAAATATGGTGGATACCGTTTATCTATGGAACCTAAAGATTATACAGTGTATGATATTTTGCGGGCTGCTGAAGATTCCATCGCTTTAGTTGCTTGTTTGGAAGATGAAGTCAATCAATGTCCCCGTAGCAAGACCTGTATGACCTTGCCTTTATGGGAGCATATGCAAGCACAGTTTAAAGAGTATATGGAAAAATTAACATTGCAAGATGTGTTAGATAAGAAATTCGACGTTCCTACAGATGATGAAGCTGATGAGGTTGAAGTGGCCGTTGCTACACAGGCCATGGCTGATAAGGATGCTTCTGAAACGGGTGAAGACGATACTACAACGGCTGATGTAGCAGCTCATGCATCTGTATAAAACTTTATGGTTAGACGCGCCTTTGAGTGAAACTTGAAGGGCGTTTTTCTTTTCTAGTTCATTAATTACAAGGGATATTAACTTGACAGTGCTAGTATAGTTGTATAGAATTATATTGTAAGCTAATTAATTGAGACGAGGAGATAACTTTGATAGAAAAAAATATAGATGAATTGGCGTTAAGGAATCAATTATGCTTTC
The DNA here is from genome assembly GCF_943192895.1 of Veillonella intestinalis. Taxonomy (NCBI): domain Bacteria; kingdom Bacillati; phylum Bacillota; class Negativicutes; order Veillonellales; family Veillonellaceae; genus Veillonella; species Veillonella intestinalis. Next base: position 14,418 of record NZ_CALPCB010000008.1, read on the forward strand.
CTTTATATGCCTGTGCTAAGGAGATTGTTCGAGCCTATCAGCCATTACTAGAGCCATTAAATTTGACATATACGCAGTATATTGTCATGATGGTTCTGTGGGAACATAGTCATTTGAACGTTAAATCCCTTGGTGAATACTTATATTTAGATTCCGGTACTTTAACCCCTTTATTGCGTAAAATGGAAGCAAAGGGCTTTTTAACACGTACTCGTTCTAAAGAAGATGAGCGGACTGTTATTATCTCAATTACTGAGGAAGGTCGTGCCTTACAAAAACGAGTAGCCCATGTGCCTCAAGCTATGGCTAACATAGTGGAGTTAACGCAGGACGAGTTTGAAACTATGTATCGGTTATTGTATAAGATGATTGCCCAACTTACTGGGCGTGAACAAAAAGAATAAGACATGTTGTAAGTTGTAGCGTTGTAAGCTCCTTGGATATACTTCAAGGGGCTTTTGCGTACTTTTAGAAGAAAGAAGGAATCGTATGGCAGAATCTAATGGTGGTATGCGAAATGTTTGGATTTTAACAGTCTGTATGACAGGTTTATCTATATGCTACACCATGCTGGTCCCTTTTTTACCAGTTTATTTATTAGAATTAGGGGTAGAACACGATCGGGTCGCTCTATGGTCTGGGGTTGTATTTTCAATTACTTTTTTTGTAGCTGGTGTTATGGCGCCTATTTGGGGGCGCATGGCGGATACTCGCGGGAAAAAAATAATGGCAATCAGGGCCGGCATTTTTATCGGCATTGCCTATATTTTAACTGGCTTTGTACAAGATGCTTGGCAGTTATTAGCTACTAGAGCACTTATGGGCTTTGCTAATGGTTTTATGCCGGCAGCGATGACGATGGTATCCCTCAGTGTGGCTAAAGAAAAAACAGGAACGGCCTTAGGGATTTTTCAGACGGGTTTGATTGTTGGTAACGTAATTGGACCATCCTTAGGGGGTTTGATTGAAGCGGCTGTTGGCATGCGTCCCGTATTCTTTATTGCTGGGATTGTTTTATTTATTGCCAGTGCTGTGGTATTTTTCTTTGTAAAAGAACCAAAAGTGACCGAAGAGGCTACTGTTACAACGAGTTCGTTCCGTGAAGATTGGCAGTTTGTGAAACAGCGCAAAGTGTTAACGGATTTGTTGTGGTTGTTCTTTATTATGCAGTCAGCTATTTTAATGTTGCAACCAATTCTAGCTCTTTATGTAGGTCAGTTACAGGGCACTATGGAAGGAGCGGCCTTATTATCAGGGATGATTTTAAGTATTGGTGGCTTAGCTGGGGCGGTAACTACTAATTTGTGGGCTGCTTTTGGTCAGCGCAAAGGTTATTTTAAAGCCGTTTGTTATGCTCTTTGTGGTACGGGCTTATTTTTATTCTTACAAAGTATGCCATTAGGAATTACCTGGTTTGGGAGTTTACAAATTTTAGTGGGCTGTTTTATTGTGGGCGTTAATCCTCTATTGAGTGCAGCTGTAGCTCATTATACAGAACCAGCTTTTAGGGGGCGTGTGTTTGGGATGACCACGACTGCTAATCAGTTCGGTTCGATGGTAGGTCCTTTATTTGCTAGTGGTGTTACTACTTTATTGGGGATTCAATATGTATTTTTAGTAACAGGGACGTTGCTAATGTTTGTAGCTTATCAAGTATATCAACGGCGTGTAAAATCTGCTGATGCTTTTTAAAATTATATTTTATCCTATATATGTAGTATGATATAATATATAGAGATATATCTATGTATATCTAATGAATATTAATGGTAGGTTATTTTTCAGTATAAAATATTGGTAAAGTAGCTTATATTAATACATTGAGAGAGAGTTCTATGAAAGAGAGGGTTTGTTATATGAATGTACAAACTGTATATGGTGATAAACGTACCATTTATGTGGCTGGTGGCTGCTTCTGGGGTGTAGAAGGTTACTTTAAACGAGTTAAAGGGATTGTGGCAACTGAAGTAGGCTATGCGAATGGTAAAACAGAAGCGCCTACTTATGAGCAGGTTTGCAAGGAAGACACTGGTCATGCAGAAACTGTTAAGTTAGAATATGATCGCCACATCATTACGTTAGAAGAGATTTTACTTCATTTATTGCGCATTGTAGATCCTTATTCTGTTAATAAACAAGGTGGCGATGTAGGCGTTCAATACCGCACAGGCGTGTATTATACTGATGAAGCGGATAAGGCAAAAGTAGAGCGTTTGTTTAAACATGTAGACCCAGAAGGTAAATTTGCCATTGAAGTAAAGCCTTTAGAGCAATTCTTTGATGCGGAAACATATCATCAAGATTATTTAGATAAAAATCCTGATGGCTATTGCCACGTATCTTTGCACAAAGCGGATGAACCACTTGTAGGCTTGCCAGCTTATGTGAAAGAAGATGCAGATGCTTTGAAAGCACGTATTGGCGATGATGCTTATGCTATTACGCAAGAGAGTGCTACCGAAGCACCGTTCACAGGGGAATATGATGACCACTTTGAACGAGGTATTTATGTAGATATTGTCAGTGGTGAGCCATTGTTTATGTCTGCTCATAAATATAACTCCGGCTGTGGTTGGCCTGCTTTTTCACGACCAATCGTGGCGAATGCCGTTGACTATAAAGACGATGATTCTATTATAGGCCGTCCTCGTGTTGAAGTGCGTAGTGCTCATGGCGACTCCCATTTGGGTCATGTATTTACAGATGGCAAGGCAGAATTAGGTGGCTTGCGCTATTGTATTAATAGTAAATCTTTGCGCTTTATTAAAGCGGACGATATGGTGGCAGAAGGCTACGGCGCTTGGCTACCTATGCTAGAAGCGGAAGAAGCAGAAAATAATAAATAAAAGATCTTGTTTTAGTTACGGGCAATATTAGTTGCCATTAGCTACTTACTTAATTAGTTATTATTAGTTACTTACTTAATTAGTTATTGTTAGTTACTTACTTAATTAGTTACTAGTTAGTTACGGCTATTTATTTACAAGCTATATACGCATTATTTATAAGCTATATATGCAAGGGACTAAGATAAGCGAGATAATATGAAATCGAAGAAGCAACGCTTAACATGAATACATGGAAAGCGTTGTTTTTTTGTATATAATCAAAAATACTATAAAAGTGATAATTTAAGATGTATATCTTTACAATGAATACAAAATACTTGTACATCCTATATTGAAAAATATCTATTTAGGGTGTATACTTAATATATAGAAAAAAATAGATATTATAGAAATGATATGTATGGCTTTCTAATTTGTGTGACATATTGATTAGCATATCGTAAGTATGATAATGGATAATTACAGAACCTAAACAAGTCATTGTTTACCAAGGCTTGTTTTATTACAAGGAGGAATGAATATGTCTTTAAATTTAAGAGAACAATACGGTTTATTTATTAATAACAAGTGGGTGCCAGCTAGTGATGGTGGCACATATGAAGTACATAGCCCAGCTGATGGTCAGTTATTGGCCAAAGCAGCTGAAGCAACTAAAGAAGACGTAGATGCAGCTGTAGTAGCAGCTACTAAAGCATTTGAAACTTGGAAAAAAACAAGCCCTCAGGAACGTTCTGAGTATTTGCTTAAAATTGCGGATGCCTTAGAAGCACATGCTGAACATTTCGCAATGGTAGAATCCTATGATAATGGTAAGCCAATTCGCGAAACTCGTGCTGTAGACGTGCCGTTTGCAATCGATCATTTCCGCTACTTCGCTGGTGCGATTCGTGCCGAAGAAGGAGCTGCTACAATGCTTGATGAAAACACATTGTCTCTTATTTTAAATGAGCCAATTGGTGTTGTTGGTCAGGTTATTCCTTGGAACTTCCCATTCTTGATGGCAGCTTGGAAAATTGCGCCTGCATTAGCAGCTGGTTGTACAATCGTTATTAAACCATCCAACCATACATCACTTAGCTTGTTAGAATTTGCTAACATTTTCCAAGAAATCTTACCACCAGGTGTTGTAAATATTATTACTGGTAAAGGTTCCCGTTCTGGTCAGTATATTCTTGATCATCCTGGTTTCAACAAATTGGCCTTCACTGGTTCTACTGAAGTAGGTCTTAATGTATATAAAGCAGCTTCTGAACGCTTGATTCCAGCTACTCTTGAATTAGGTGGTAAATCTGCTAATATCTTCTTTGAAGATGCAAAATGGGATATGGCTTTAGATGGTGCTATGCTTGGTATCTTGTTTAACCAAGGTCAAGTATGTTGTGCTGGGTCCCGTATCTTCGTACAAGATACAATTTATGACAAATTCGTTGCTGATTTAACTAAGTTATTTGACAAAGTTAAAGTAGGTATGCCTTGGGATGATAGCACTGAATTAGGGGCTCAAATCTATGAAGCACAAACTGAAAAAATTCTTGAATATGTAGAGATTGCAAAACAAGAAGGTGCTCGCATTGCAGCCGGTGGTGTACGAGTTACTGATGGTGAATTTGGCAAAGGTTGTTTCGTTCGTCCAACGCTAATTGTAGATGCTACTAATGATATGCGCGTAGCTCGTGAAGAAATCTTCGGACCAGTTGCAGTAGTTATTAAATTCCATAGCGAAGACGAAGTAATTAAGATGGCTAATGACAGCATTTATGGTCTTGGCGGTGGTGTATGGACTCGCGATATCAATCGTGCAGTTCGTGTAGCTCGTGCTATTGAAACAGGTCGTATGTGGGTTAACTGCTATAATAGCATTCCAGCTGGTGCTCCATTTGGTGGCTATAAACAGTCTGGTATTGGCCGTGAAACTCACAAAGTTATCTTAGAACATTACAGCCAGAAGAAGAGCATTCTTGTGAATATTGGTGAAACACCATCTGGTTTGTATAACTTAGATGTTGAATAAGAGCGTACTGTTATATAATCGTATAAGTTTGTAATAGTAAAATTAGTAACATTATAAATAGTACAGATTAGTAGACTATAAAGTAGTTAAAATAAAAACCGTGGCGACTTCAGTGTGAACTGAGGTCGCCACGGTTTTTTGTTATACCCCTTTAGCATCAGGATCCCATATAAATTTATGAATTTGTAATTGTAAACGTACTTGTTGTAAGTGATTGGTGAGGAGATACTCCACAATTTCTTTAGGGTCAATTTTACCGAATACAGGGGAGACGAAGATGTGTCCTTTCGGTTGTTTAGTCGTAATGATTTCTTTCATTTTTTGTAGATCACTATAGGAGCTGACTACAAATTTGAGTACGTCTTTTTCTGAGAGGGCTTCACAGAGCGTTGGCTGCATATGTTCTTCCGCCGCTGAGTCAGGGCATTTATAATCGAAGGTGTAAAATACATTAGCTCGTTGAAAAGGCGGTAAAATACTACCATTGGTTTCAATATTGAACTCGTAGGGGCCATAAGGAGTTGTTCGCGTGCTTAGAAGATCAATTAACTCTTCCACTTCTTTAGCTTGAAGGAGTGGCTCGCCACCAGTAATTGTAATATAGCGATTGCCTAAGGCGTCTAAAGCATCGGCCATGTCTGCTACGGTATGAGTTTCAAAGACTGCATCATCACCATAGCTGTAGAGTGTATCACAATATACACAGCGGAGATTGCAGTCATGAAGGCGGAGAAAGGAACAGGGAAAACCTTGACGAGTTCCTTCCCCTTCGATAGAGCTAAAGAGCTCAATCACGTTCATAGATAGCCACGTTCCCTTCAGATTCTTGCACTACGACTTTGAAACATTTTTCACCTAATTCGTCAGCAATCCATTTAGCCATGTTTTCAGCTGTTGGATTAATATCGCCCATAATATCATTGACATGTTTATGATCAAGGCGACCATGAATAGCTTCTTTTATGTGACCAAAATCAATAACCATGCCGTTTTCATCAAGTTCAGCACTGCGTGCATAGATGTGTACAATCCAGTTATGGCCATGTAAATTTTGACACTTACTTTTATAGGTTAATTTTAATTGATGTGATGCACTAATTTCTAACTTTTTTACAACAGTAAACATGTAATCCTCTCTTTATATGTATACTTCAAATTTATATTTCTAAGGTTTTAATACGCTCGATGGCACGCAAGGTATTTTCACGACTACCAAAGGCAGTGAGGCGTAAATAGCCTTCGCCACAAGGCCCAAAACCTGCACCAGGGGTGCTTACAATATGCACTTTTTCTAGTAGCAAATCGAAGAACTCCCAGCTAGTCATACCTGTTGGCACTTTGAGCCAAATATAAGGGGCGTCAACGCCACCAAATACGGTGAGACCAATGGCTTCAAGGCCTTCACGGATGATACGAGCATTTTCTTTGTAGTAAGCAATGGCTTCCCGTGTTTGTTTATAACCTGCTTTTGAATAGACTGCTTCGGCAGCGCGCTGAATGATATAAGGCACACCATTGAATTTTGTGCATTGACGACGATTCCAAAGTTCATTTAAGGCTTGTTTATTACCATCTGCTGTGTTGATAGTTAAGCTTTTTGGTACTACCGTATAGGCACAGCGAGTACCGGTGAAACCCGCTGTTTTAGAGAAGGAGCGGAATTCGATAGCTACATCACGAGCGCCTTCAATTTCATAGATACTATGGACGGTGTCTTCACTACTAATAAAAGCTTCATAGGCGGAGTCGAACATGAGCACCGCATCGTTAGCTTTGCACCAATCCACCCATTCTTTAAGGCGTTTACGACTTAATACGGTGCCTGTTGGATTATTTGGGCAGCAAAGGTAAACGATATCAACTCGTTTGGCAGGAAAGTCTGGGGAGAAATTATTTTCTGCATTGGTTGGTAAATATACGATATTTTCAAAGTGACCATCTACAAATTTTCCAGAACGACCACTCATTACATTACTGTCCAAGTATACGGGATATACTGGATCAGTAATGGCCACCGTATTATTAGCACTAAATAATTCTTGGATATTGCCCACATCAGATTTGGCTCCATCAGAAATAAATACTTCATCAATTGCTAAATCGATGCCAAGGGGTTTGTAATCGTGATCGACTACAGCTTGGCGTAGGAACTCATAGCCTTGTTCAGGGCCATAACCACGGAAGGTTTCCGCATGGCTCATTTCGTCTACGGCTTTATGCATAGCTTCGATAACAGCTGGTGCTAGTGGTTGGGTTACATCGCCAATGCCAAGGCGAATGATGTCAGCCTTAGGATTGGCTTTTTGAAAGTCCGCCACTTTACGTGCAATATTAGCAAATAAATAGGAACTTTGTAGATTGGCATAGTTTTCATTAATTAGAGCCATAGGAGACCTCCTTTTAGTATAAGTACATATTGGTGTAAGTACATATTGGTGTAAGTACATAATTATTACTATATTATAGAATTATAGAGCCTTTGTCCTAAGTTCTAGCGTATTGCTAAAGCTAGCACACTATATAAATACTATATAATATAGAAAATATTAAATTTATTGTTTTATTTTACTATATTTAGGACCTTTATGGCAATAAAGATAGTAAAATAAAGAAAAACAGGAATCCGGGGAGGGATTCCTGTTTTTCTTGTAAGGGGAGTGTTAGTGTTAATCAAATGAAATATTGATTACCTATATCGGCCGAACAGGGAGGGTTCAGATTCGATATAGTTCCCTGTAATCAATGATACAGGCAATCCGAATGGGGTATCGGAATTACCATTCATTTGATAATATAATCATAAGCCACCAAAATGAATGGAAAATGAACATTTTGGCGATTTATCGAGTTTTTTTGTGAAAAATTCGTATTTTATTTAATGGACGAAATGGGCAGTAAACCGCTTGATATATATAGCTTGTCAATTATCCTAGGATATTAGTGTACTATAGATTTAATTATATGTCCATTAACCCCGTCAATAATTAATTCATAGGTTAAACCAGAGCGTGTAGCCTTAATTTGATAGAAAGGATGTGTTTGAAATTCCTGTGGGGGTGTACGACTAAAATCATTAGCCGGCATAGCTTTGTTAGTTGTGGTAGTAGGAGCTGCTTCTTTGGTGACAGTTCCTTCCGGTACTGGGTCTACTAATGGGCCTTGATTTCCTATAGATGATTTATGGGTAGCTTCGTTTTTAATAGGCATTTTGAGTGGTGGTAAGGACGCTACATTACCTTCTTCTTCGCCAGGAATCACCATTTTATCAGGATCATTCATCAACTCTTTATCAGTGCTACTTTGACGAGCATGACCTTTGCGGACTTGCGGAGGGACTGGTAAATCATCAAATGCTATGAGGGCAATTTCTTTAAAGGAGAGTTCATTTAAAGAAACGCCTGTATTAATAGCTGTTAGTTCTTTGATACGTTCTTCGCTGAGTAATGTTAAATTGTTGGCGAGAGCTTGTGCTTTTATCATTTCAGAACGGGCAGCTACTACTTTTTCCTGTTCTTCTGCCTTTAGGTAGTCGTGAATCCCATAGATGATGGCACCGATAATACTGACTGCAATGAAGATAGAGAGTATGCGACGAATTCGTCGCGTCGGTGGCTCTGTATCAGTGGTTTCAACAGAAGAAGAGGGTTGTATTAAATGTTTCATGGTAAATCCTTTCCAGAGGCCTCAGCGGTCGTTGTAGGAAATTCCAAAATAAAGCTAGTTGACACATGAGGTTCACTTACAGCATAGGCTTTGGCATGATGTAACTTTATGATGTTTTGTACAAAATAGAGTCCCAGTCCAAGACCTTGGTCTGCTTTTTTAGTACGAGCCTGATCGACTTGATATAAGCGATTCCAAATCTTTGCTAAATCTTCTTGGCTGATGCCAGCGCCATTATCAGTGACGATAATGCGAATGGCTTCATCGGCTTTTTCTAAGGCAATTGTAATAGTATCATTGGTGAATTTAATTGCGTTATCGACTAAGTTGCCAACGGCACGTTTTAAAAATGGAAGATTACCGGTTATGGATAGATTTGGTTCAAGGTTTGCCTGTAAGGTTATCTGTTTTTCCTTACAGATACGTTGATAGCTATCAACGACTTCTTGCATCATTTGACTTAAATCAAGAGGATCTTTTTTTATGTTAGCCATATTATCAAGGCGTGCAATATCAAGTAATTGCGTAACCATAGCTGTCATAAAACGGCTTTGCTGGAAAATATGTTCAAAACTTTCTTTAGCTTCGTCTATAGTATTGATATAGGCTCTGCCAAAATCACTTTCTGCTTGAATAACAGCAATTGGTGTTCGCAATTCATGAGATACATCCGAACTGAATTGCTTTTCTCGCAGTGAGGAGTTTTCTAAACTATCCAGCATGCTATTAAAAGTTTGCGATAGGGCTGAAATTTCATCATGACTATCGACTAATTGTTCAATACGTTGTGATAAGTCGCGTTTTTGTCCGATAGTAGCCGCTGTTTGGGTCATATTACGAATAGGCCGTAAGCCTCGTTTTATAATCCAGTAACCACCACTAGTTCCAATTACTAAGAAGATGACACCACCTAAAATAAGTGACCAGAGCATAATATTGGCAGCACGGCTTGCTGTAGTAGCAGGTAACACACCACGAACCCAACCGTGAAAGGCTGGATCAGCTACTGGGGCATCATAATAGTAGAAGGTCGCATTTTTTACAGTTATTTCTGTAATGTGATGGGGGGAGAGCATACTTTCTGGTGGAAAGCCATCAGGAATAGCCCCTTTAATAGCCACCCCGTTGTCCATATAGAGTACCGTAAAAACACCATCTTGGAAGGGTCTAAAACGCATCAAATTATCGGCTGTGTTGATAACTCGTGATTGCAAGGTACTACGCATTTCAGAGTCTTCCCACAATTGTGTAAATTGTAGAATGAAGACGGATAGCATGAGTAACATAAGGAGCAAAAAGATAGAGTACCAACCAGTGATTTTTAAAGTAATGGGCAATCGGTTAAAAGGATTGCCTAAGAGTCCGTTTTCGTTGCGGACAAAGAGGGAACGAAACCAGTGTCCCATTCCCTGCAAATTTGATTCCTTATTCTTCCACTTTGAACACATAGCCAACACCTCGTACGGTATGAATTAATTTGGCTTCGTCGGCTACGTCAAGTTTCTTACGCAAGTCTTTAATATATACATCTATTAAGTTAGAATAACTTTCATAATCATATTCCCATACATGGTCAAGGATTTGTTGACGGGATAATACGATGTTTACATTACTTGCTAAATAATATAATAGGTCGAATTCTTTGGCTGTTAATACTAACTCATGGCCATGTAAAGTAGCGGTACGACTTTGGCTATTGATTGTCAAAGGACCAGCTTCTAAATCATTGTGAGCATGGTTGTAGCTACGACGAGATAAGGCGTAGATACGAGCAATTAACTCTTCAAATTCAAAAGGTTTTACTAAATAGTCATCTCCACCATGATTAAAACCTTTGATTTTATCTTGAAGGGCATCTTTCGCTGTTAAGAATAAAACGGGTGTTTTATTACCTTCTTGGCGCAAATGTTGTACTACTGTGAAACCATCCATTTTAGGGATCATTACGTCCATTACAACAACATCATAGCTGGATGTATTGATATGGTCTAATGCGGTCTCACCGTCAAAACAGCAGTCTACTGTCATGGACTCTACGCGGAGGCGTTTGGCGATAATATTATTTAACATTTCTTCGTCTTCAACTAGTAAAACTTTCATATAATCACTCCTGTCTTACAGAAATAAGCCTGTTTCACACCCAATATGGAAGGTAACAGACTATAATCAAACACAAATATATTTGATGCTCTTCGTAATTAATTATAACAATTAATTAATAGCAATTTTATGCGCCCAGTATAACGTAAGGGAATGAACTCATTATGAAGAGATATCCTTTGGGCATTAAATTTATGATAACTAAATTGTGCACCTTTGTGTTTTATGCATAGATTAGACGTTTTTTGGACGTTTAAAGGAAAAACAGAAAAAAACAGAAAAAAACGATGATAATGGTTTTCGTTTAGTTATTACTTTTTTCTATTCTGAAATATAAAAGAATAGAATACATATAAAATAAACGTTGATTTACTGGGAAATGACAGTTGTATATGCATTAATTATACCCTAAATTGAAGGGAATTAACTAATTGATATAAATTATCATTTGTGAAGTATGTTTTCAAGTATGAGTAATTGAGTTTGGACAAAAACCTTTAAAAACCGCTATAATTAAGTAACAAGCTATAGGATTGGTATGCAACAGGTATCGCATACCGTTAATAAGACTGTAGGAAGTAGGTACAAGTTTAGGAGGTTATTATGGAACAGTTTGATGTTCTAGTAATAGGCAGCGGCGGAGCTGGCCAACGAGCAGCTTTAGAAGCAGCTCATCAAGAAGGTTTGCGCGTTGCTCTTATTACCAAAATTTTCCCTAGTCGTTCAGCAACGGCTATGGCTCAAGGCGGTATTAATGGCGTATTAAACAATGTAGCAAAAGAAGACACTATTGAAGATCATATCTTTGATACTGTAAAAGGTAGTGACTATCTTGCTGACCAGGACGCTGTTGAATTCTTTATCAGTCGTTGTCCTGAATTAATCAAAGAACTTGATTACTTTGGTGTGCCATTCTCCCGTACTAGTGAAAACAAAATTGCACAACGTAATTTCGGTGGTCAAGCATATCCTCGTACATGCTATAGTGCCGATAAAACTGGTCATGTAATTTTGCATACCTTGTATGAACAATGCTTAAAGGAAAATGTACATTTCCTTCAAGATTGGTACTTATTAGACATCGTAAAAACTGACGACGGCTCTGTAGGTGGCGTTGTTGCTTGGAATATGAAAGAAGGCCGTGTAGAAAAAATCGCTACTACTGCATTAGTAATCGCTACTGGCGGTGCTGGTCGTATGTACTGGACACGTACTTCTAATCCTTACCTTTCTACTGGTGACGGCATGGCAGCTTGCTTCCGCGCTGGTGTAGCTTTGAAAGACCCTGAAATGGTTCAGTTCCATCCAACTGGTCTTGGTAAGAGCGGTATCTTAATGTCCGAAGCTGTTCGTGGTGAAGGTGGTTACCTCTTAAATAATAAAGGGGAACGTTTTATGAAGGACTATGCGCCTAGTAAAATGGAATTAGCACCTCGTGACGTTGTAGCAAAAGCTATCGAAACTGAAATCGCTGAAGGCCGTGGCTTTGGTACTGGTCTTGATGCCTATGTAGTAGCTGACGTTCGTCACTTACCAAAAGAAGTTATTCTTGAAAAACTTCATGGTATTCGTGACTTGGCTATCACATTCGAACATGCTGACCCATTAGTTCAACCAATTCCAATTCGTCCAACTTGTCACTATTCCATGGGCGGTATTGATGTTAACGATTACAAAACTTGCGGTACTTGTGTACCAGGTTTATTTGCTGCTGGTGAAGCTGCTTGTGTATCCGTACATGGTGCTAACCGTCTTGGTGGTAACTCCTTGGCTGACGCTGTTGTATTCGGTAAAGTAGCTGGTGAAGGCGCTGTAGATTATGTAAAAAATAATGCAGCTAAAGACGCTACTAAAGCTCTTAATGATGCAGCTAATAGCTGGGAACAAAAATTCCGCGAAGTAACTAGTCGTACAACTGGTCGTCCTATTGCTGAAATTCGTGATGAAATGGCTCTTTCCATGTGGAATAACGTAGGTATTTTCCGCGAAGAAGCTAAAATGGAAAAAGAATTAGAAACTTTAAATCGCTTGATTGAAGAATATAAAACTTGCTACGTAGGCGATACTAACCGTACGTTCAATATGGCTTTCGTAAATTACATTGAAGTTGGTAGCTTGTTAACAGTAGCAAAAGCTGTTACTTTAGGCGCTCTTCGTCGTAAAGAAAGTCGTGGTAGTCACCTTCGTGAAGATTACACGAAACGTGATGATGCTAACTTCTTGAATCATACTGTAATTAAACTTAAAGAAGATGGCGAATACGAAGTAGGTCAAAGTGAAGTTGTAATTACCCGCTTCGAACCAAAAGAAAGGACGTACTAAGATGAGACAGATTACTTATAATATCCATCGTTATAATGAAGGTCGCTCCTATGTACAGACCTATTCCTTTGACTATGAACCAGATCGTACAATCCTTTGGGGCCTTCAAAAAATTAAAGATACTATCGATCCAAGCTTAACATTCATCGCTGCTTGCCGTAGTGCGGTTTGTGGCGCTTGCTCCATCAAAGTTAATGGTCAAGCTATGCTTGGTTGTGAAAGCAAAATTGACGATATTACTGAACGTTTTGGTAGTGATACGATTGAAATTGCTCCAATCGGTAACTTCGATGTAATCCGTGACCTTGCTGTTGACTGGGAAGCTAAAGTTAACCGTCTTAAAACAGTGGCTCCATGGATTTTCATGAAACCTGAATTTAATCGTGATATGGGTTCTCGTCAAACTCCAGAAGATTTCAAAAAATTTGTTACTAACACAGAATGTATCCTTTGCGGTTGCTGTGCTTCCGAATGTAATAAATTGACTGCAAATCGTGAAGACTTCTTGGATCCATATGTATATACAAAAGCAAATCGCTTTGTTCAAGATTCCCGTGATGTTGCACCAATGGCTCACGTAAATCCTGCTTTTGAAAATGGTCTTTGGAAATGCGTTCATTGCATGAACTGTATCTCCCGTTGTCCAAAACATTTAAAACCAGCTAAAGATATCTCTGAACTTCGTGCAGTAGCTACTAAAGCTGGCTTGACTAATAAAGGTACTCGCCATGCTATCGCATTCCGTGAAGACCTTATTAAAACAGGCCGCTTGAACGAAGTAACAATGAGTCTTAAAACAGATGGTCTTGTAGACTCCGCTAAACAAGGTCTCTACGCTATGCGTCTCTGGGCACATGGTAAGATTAATCCTCTTGAACTTGTAGTTCCACACAAACCAGTTCAAGGTATTAAGGATGTGCGCACCATTGTTAAAGCAGCAGAGGAGGCAGAAAGATAATGAAATACGCATTTTTCCCTGGTTGTGTACTTGAAGGTGCCGCCAAAGAAGATTTTATCGCCACTGTTGCGGTTGCTAAGAAATTAGGCATTCAAATTGAAGAATTAGAAGGTTGGACTTGCTGTGGTGCATCCCATGTTCAAGATATCGACCCATTAGGCGTTCTTGCTACGAATGCTCGTAATATTGCTTTAGCTGAAGCACAAGGCGTTCAGTTAATGACAGTTTGTAACACTTGTACGTTGATGCTTCGTGAAGCTAAAAACGAACTTGATCGCGATGAAACTCAACGCGCTCGCGTTAACAATATTTTAGGTCAAGCGGGCTTAAAATATAAAGGTACTAGCGATGTAACTCATTTCTTATGGGTATTAATTCGTGATTATGGTTTGAACAACCTAAAAGCTAAAGTTGTTAAACCTTTAAGTGGCCTTCGTGTGGCTGAATATTATGGTTGCCATATTCTTCGTCCAGCTGAAGAAACTGGTTTTGAAGATTTCCAAATCCCAACTAGTTTAGCTGACGTAATCAAAGCTATTGGTGCTACACCAATCGACTTCTCTCGTAAGCTTGATTGCTGTGGTTTCCATGCTGTATATCCAGCTCATGATTCCGTAATGCAAATGACTGGTTCCATCAATGCTGATGCAGCTAAAGAAGGGGCTGACTGTGTAGTAACACCTTGCCCACTTTGTCAAATGCAGCTTGATATGTTCCAGAAAGAAGCAAAACAATATGTTCCAAACGACAAAGATATGCCTATTATTCATATGAGTCAGTTAATCGGTTTAGCATTAGGTATTAGCCCTGCTGAACTTGGTATGACTAAACGCCATATGACTAGCACTGCAGCTTTGAATCGTTTCGTAGGTGCATAATATTAGGTAATACAGGTTCTCGTTAGATAGCTTGTACCTATAAAAATCCCCTGTTCATTAAGATGAACAGGGGATTTATTTTTATTAAATTTATATATAATATTTAAAAGATGGGCAAAATGTGTTACTAAAAGATGGATAAAATGTGTTACTAGTTAAAGGCTTTGTATTTTTACATACAGTTTAAGGCAAGGGGATTAGAAACCTAAGTCTTCATTGATGATAATAATCTCCATAATATCCATATTACGCATTTTTTATAGTAGATTGTTAAGGCATTGCAAATTCGATCAGGTGAAGCACAATCATAACATTTATCTTGACGAATGGCGCAAGGGTTTTTAGTAGATTTTTTGTTTTTTACTACATTTTGTGGCGCGGCAATATTCCGTGCACGATAAATGGCTGAGCTTAGGTCAGGCGTGATTTTATTGATGCCTACAACAAAGAATACTTCTTCTGAACCAAAAAGGGAGCAGGCTACACGATTGCCAGTTCCATCAATATTTACCATTTCCCCTGTTTGGGCTAGGGCATTAACTGAGGTGAGGAATACGTCTCGTTGCATAGTGCGTAACGCAGTTTGGCGAAAGTTTTCACCGTCTAAGGGGCGTTGGATGTCAGTTATCTCTTTATTCTGTCCTTCTAAGGCTTCATAGACCTGTATAGTTTGTAAGGTTCTAGAATCGCCTAAGGCCACTCGTTTATTTTGAATTCGTGATTTTAAATAGGCAATAGCCTCTTGGCGATTTTCAAAATAATGAACTACAAAATTATTGCGTTCCAAATTTTTAATAGTTTTGTTAATATCAATTGTCATTTCATTTGGTGTAGGATTAGTTACTGCATCAATGGTAGTATTTGTATTAGCCATGGGATTCTCCTTAATGGTTATGAAATGGTATATATAGTATATATAGTGTATATTTGTATTGTACCACGATGAATTTATTGTTCCTAGGCGTAAATTTTATCTTGACAGATGAGAAAAATCTGTTTATTATAATATACAACCTTAGTGGACAGAGTATTACTTCAAAAGGACAAACTTGTGGAATTTGTATGTCGTTGAATGTAAACTAAAGACTAATAAGGTTGATTATTTGAGAAGATAGAGAATACTTAGCTGATAAAAAAGAGTGAGAGACATTTGCTAAGTTTTATAATTAAATAAGGTGCTCTTAAACCGTAGAGACGGAGATAAAAATAGGACGTGCACTTACAGAGAGTGAAGGTGGCTGAGATTTCACAGAACGCAGCTTATTAAATGGACCGTTGAGGGCGCTAGGAACGATTGGACACTTTGCTTTTAGCTAGATAGCTAGGTATAAGTAAAAGCAATGCGGATTTTATGTCTGATTTAGTATGTAGCGACGCGACATTGGCGTTAACAATGAGGGGTATGTTAGTACCCTGCGAATGAGAGGGATATGTATGTAATTAGTTACTAGTAGGGTATACTGTAATTATTATAGCTATTCAAACAAGGTGGTACCGCGAGTTTATAAGACCCGCCCTTGGCATGTATTTGCCAAGGGCGTTTTTTTATACCCAAAGGAGAGTAAGTATGAGTTCTATATCATTAGAAGAATTAAAAAGATATCAATCAGAATTTCCTATAGTGCCAATTTACAAAGAAATATTTGCTGATGTACGAACACCTATTTCTGTTTTAAAAGCGTTAAAGAAAGTTAGTAAAACAGCATTTCTATTAGAAAGTGCTGATAATAAAGAGAATTGGGGGCGTTATTCGTTTTTAGGCTTTGATCCGCTATTAGAAATTACGTGCAAAGAATCTGTGATGACAATCAAAGGGGTGACGACACAACAGTTTACTACAACAGCGCCAAATGAAGTGATTCGCCATATTTTAAACGAGTATAAAAGTCCTCAGCTAGCAGGGCTACCTACTTTTACAGGTGGTTTAGTTGGCTACTTTGGCTATGAATATATGAGCTATGCAGAACCTACGCTGCAAGAAGGATTTCAGAGACAAAGGGAGCGATTAGCTAAGGTAGATGAGAGTGTTAAACCGAGTTTTAATGATGTAGATTTAATGCTCTTTGACAAAGTAATTGCTTTTGATCATTACCGCAATAAGATATTTGTAATCGTCAATATTCGGACGGATGAACTGGAGACCAATTATTATAAAGGGCAATTAGAATTGGAAAGTTTGGTTAAATTAGTGGTAGCTGGCGAAGAGGCTGAATTAGCTTCAGGGCAACTTCTTACTGAATTTAAGGGTGAGTTTACAGAAGCTGAATTTATAACAGCTGTAGAGACTGTGAAAACATATATTAAGGAAGGGGATATTTTTCAAGGCGTTCTTTCTAATGGACAGTCAGCAAAGTTTCAAGGCAGTCTGTTAAATGCCTATCGCGTGTTGCGAACTACAAATCCTTCGCCTTATATGTTCTATTTTAGTAGCCCTCAATTAGAACTTACTGGTGCTTCGCCAGAGACATTAGTGAAAGTTCGCCAAGGTCAGGTAGCCACTTTTCCCATAGCTGGTACAATGCCACGAGGGCGGACAGAAGCAGAAGATATAGCATATGAGCAGCAGTTATTGAACGATGAGAAGGAATTGGCAGAGCACAATATGTTAGTTGATTTAGGGCGTAATGATTTAGGCCGTGTATGTCAATTTGGTACGGTACAAGTTGAATCATTGCGAGATGTTCAGCGGTTTTCTCATGTTATGCATATTTGTTCCTCTGTTACAGGTACTTTGCGAGACGGAAAGGATGCGTTAGATGCTTTAAGTGCTACTTTACCAGCAGGCACTTTATCCGGGGCGCCGAAGATACGGGCGGTTCAAATTTTGCAAGACCTTGAAAAATCACCACGCGGTATTTATGCAGGGGCTATCGGCTATATTGATTTTTCAGGTAATATGGATACTTGCATTGGGATTCGCATGGCCGTAGCTAAAGAAGGACAGGTTCTTGTGCGAGCTGGTGCAGGGATTGTGCAAGATAGTATTGCGGAGCGTGAATATGAAGAAACTCGCAATAAAGCTCAGGCAATGATTGAAGCAATTCAAAAAGGAGCAATGGTGACAGCCTATGGTATTACTGATAGATAATTATGATAGTTTTTCCTTTAATTTGTACCAATTAATAGGTTCTATGAGTGCGAAGGTAAAAGTAGTTCGTAGTGATGAACTAACGGTGCCTGAGGTGCTAGCATTACAGCCAAGTCATATTGTATTGTCCCCAGGACCTGGGCGACCTAGTGAGGCGGGCATTTATGAAACATTGATTTCAGAAATAAAAGGCAACATTCCTTTGTTGGGCGTATGTTTAGGGCATCAAGCAATTGCTGAAGCCTATGGCGGTACGATTGGCTATGCTAAAGAGATACTTCATGGTAAGGCCAGTGAGGTTACGCAATTGACGAAATCTGTCTTATTCGAAGATATACCGACTACCTTTCAGGTAGCACGTTATCATTCGTTAGCAGTAATAGGGGATACGTTACCGAATGACTTAGTAATAACAGCTGAGACAGCGGATGGTGAAATTATGGCGTTAGAACATCGTCAATATCCTATTTTTGGAGTACAGTTTCATCCAGAATCAATTTTGACCCCTTGTGGGGCACAATTAATAGAGAATTTTTTAGCCCTATAAATGAGATACGGGTAATACGTTGATAAAAAAGAGAATGAGAAAGAAGAGTGAAAACATGATACAAGAAGCAATCGAAACGGTAATAGAAGGTCGTGATTTGACCTATCAAATGGCTTTGCGAGCTATGCGTGAAATTATGGAAGGGCGAGCAAATGAAGCACAAATGGGGGCTTTGCTTGGGGCTATGCGTTTAAAAGGCGAAAGTATTGATGAAATTACTGGCTTTGCTCAAGGCATGCGTGAAAAGGCGGTGCCAGTAGTTCATGAGCAAGAGGTGTTTGAAATTGTAGGAACTGGTGGAGATAAGGCAAATACTTTTAACATTTCCACTACGGCAGGTTTTGTTATTGCCGCAGGCGGAGTACCCGTAGCTAAGCATGGCAATCGCAGCGTATCCAGTAAATGTGGCGCAGCCGACTGTTTAGAAGCATTAGGTGTTCAATTAGCCGTGCCTAGTAATAGCAATCAGACTATACTGAACAAGGTGGGCATGTGTTTTATGTTTGCCCCTTTGTACCATAGTTCTATGAAATATGCTGCCCCAGTTCGTAAAGCTTTGGGTATTCGCACTGTATTTAATGTGTTGGGGCCTTTAACAAATCCTGCGGGAGCCACTAAACAGTTAATGGGAGTTTATGATAAAAGTCTAGTAGAACCATTAGCGCAAGTGTTAGCTAATTTAGGTGTTCAGCGTGGCGCTGTAGTTCATGGCTTTGATGGGTTAGATGAAATTACAGCTTGTGATAAGACCTATATTTGTGAGATTAAAGAGGGCAAATTAATTTCGTATATTTTAGATCCGGCTGATTATGGTCTAGAGTACGCAAAGCCCGCGGATTTAGTAGGTGGCGATGGTCCTACTAATGCAGCCATTACACGGGCTGTGTTGAGCGGTGAACTTGGTCCGCGGCGAGATGCAGTGCTTTTGAATGCTGGTGTAAGTTTCCATTTAGCAGAACCAAACACCTCTATTGCAGAAGGTATTACAAAAGCAGCACGTTTAATTGATGAAGGTAAAGCTTTGGCCGTTTTGGAGGCTTTAGTAGAAGCTACTAATGAGGCGGTAGGATAAGAGAGGTGACGTATGATTCTTGATACAATTGTGGAAGCAACACGTAGGCGCATTACTAAAGAAAAAAGTGAGAGGGCTTTAGAGGAATTAAAGGTACTCGCTACGTCACTAGCTGATTCAGAGTTGAGTAGAGGACCTTTTTCGTATCCCTTTGAAAAAGCTTTACGGGCGAGCGACATGAATTTTATTTGTGAAATAAAAAAGGCATCACCTTCTAAAGGAGTAATTGCGCCCTCCTTTCCTTTTGAACAGATTGCCAAAGAATATGAAGAAGCAGGGGCTGCGGCTATTTCTATATTGACAGAGCCAGAGTTCTTTAAGGGGCATGTTTCTTATTTAATGCGGATTCGAGAACAAGTTACATTGCCCTTGTTGCAAAAAGATTTTTTTATTGATGAATATCAGATTTATGGGGCAAAAGTATATGGGGCACAGGCCATTTTGTTAATCTGTGCGATTTTAACAGATGAAGAATTACAACGTTTTTATAATTTAGCTGATAGCTTAGGCTTATCTTGCTTAGTAGAAACTCATAGTGCTGAAGAAATAGAGCGAGCCTTAGCCATAGGAGCACGTATTATTGGTGTTAATAATCGAGATTTGCGAGATTTTACAGTCCATATTAAGCATAGTTTAGAATTGCGCCATTTAGTACCACCAGAGGTAATATTTGTGTCTGAAAGCGGTTTGGAATGTGCCAGTCATATTCAGCAATTACGCGAACATCATATACAAGCGGCCCTCATTGGGGAGCATTTCATGCGAGCTCCTAATAAAAAAGCGGCCTTGTCTGATTTATATGGTAGAACTAAACCTGTGATGACTAAAATTTGTGGTTTAAAACGACTCGAAGACATAGCAATTATTAATGAATTGGCGATAAAACCACAGTATGTAGGCTTTGTGTTTGCTAAGAGTTCACGTCAAGTAACAGCGAAGCAAGCTAAGGCATTGGCGGATTGTTTAACGCCAGGGATTCAAAAAGTAGGCGTTTTTGTGGAAGAGTCTGTAGCGCAAATTATGGAAATCGTAAAGATAGTTCCTTTGGATGTAGTGCAAGTATGTGGAGCACAGGCTGAAACAACTGTGAGGGCTTTGCAGCACCATTTATCCATCCCTATTTGGCGGGCCGTGTCTTTGCAGTCTAAGGCAGATTTAATGGCTTGTGAAAGTTCACAAGCGGATTTACTGCTCTTTGATACATATAAGCAAGGCTATAGCGGTGGCACTGGTGAAACTTTTGATTGGACACTTTTAGAAGATTGTAAACGACCTTATTTTTTAGCTGGTGGTTTAGGCACACATAATATTGCCCGTGCTATTCGTCAAGTACAGCCTTATGGGGTAGATATTAGTAGTGGGGTCGAAACAAATCGTGTAAAAGATAAGATAAAGATAGAGCAATTTTTGCAAACGGTATCCGACGTAACCGAAGCTGATAGATAAATAGATATAACTGAAGCTGACAGATAAAAAGATATAACAGAGATATATATGACAATTATATAGCAAGGTGAATTGTGTGAAAGAGGTAAGACTATGACAGAATTTAATCGAAAAGGGCGCTATGGTGAACATGGTGGTCAATACATTCCCGAAATATTAATGAATGCAGTTCTTGAAGTGGAAGCTGCTTATGAACAATATAAAAATGATCCAGCTTTTATTGCTGAATTAGAAGCGTTACAAGTAAATTATACGGGGCGGCCCTCACTTTTATATTATGCAAAGCATATGAGTGATGACTTAGGGGGTGCTAAGATTTATTTAAAACGAGAAGACTTAAATCATACAGGTTCTCATAAGATTAATAATGTTCTTGGTCAAGTTTTATTGGCACAACGAATGGGGAAAAAGCGGATTATTGCTGAAACAGGGGCAGGACAACATGGGGTAGCGGCTGCAACTGCAGCGGCGCTCCTTGGTATGGAATGTGAAATTTTTATGGGTAAAGAAGATACGGAGCGACAAGCACTTAATGTGTATCGTATGGAACTGTTAGGTGCTAAGGTATATCCTGTTACTTCGGGCACTATGACCTTAAAAGATGCGGTAAGTGAAACCTTACGCGAATGGACTCGTCGTGTAGAGGATACTTATTATGCAATGGGGTCAGCTGTAGGGCCACACCCGTTTCCTATGATTGTCCGTGATTTTCAAAGTATTATTAGTAAAGAAGCAAGAGAACAGATTTTGCAAGCTGAAGGTAAACTGCCTAGCATGGTTATGGCTTGTGTAGGCGGTGGTAGTAATGCAATAGGTATGTTTCATCATTTTATTGCTGATGAAACGGTTCAATTGGTAGGTTGTGAAGCGGCTGGTTTAGGCATTGAAACTAAAGAGCATGCAGCTACGTTAGCAAAAGGTACACCTGGTATTTTCCACGGTATGCGCTCTTATTTTGTACAGAATGAATATGGACAGATTGCGCCAGTGTATTCTATCTCAGCAGGCCTTGATTATCCAGGCATTGGACCAGAACACTCCCATTTGCATGATATAGGCAGAGCTACTTATGTGCCGATTACTGATGAAGAAGCTGTTACTGCTTTTGAATACGTTTCACGAACAGAAGGTATTATACCGGCGATTGAAAGTGCTCATGCCTTGGCACATGCTATGAAAGTGGCGCCGACAATGGGACGTGATGAATCTATCATTATTTGTTTATCTGGTCGTGGTGACAAAGATGTAGCCGCTATGGCTAAATATAGGGGGCACGATATTCATGAATAAGACAATGTATACAGACAATTTTGACATATCTACAGCGTTTGCTAAGGGCAAAGCGTTTATTGGCTTTTTAACAGCTGGTGATCCGAGTTTAGAGGCTACTGCGCGCTATATCCAAATAATGGCAGCAGCTGGGGCGGACTTAATAGAGATTGGCATTCCTTTTTCTGACCCTGTTGCTGAAGGGGAAGTTATTCAGCGGGCTTCGGAACGAGCCTTAGCCCAAGGGGCGTTGACCGATGCCATTTTTGATATGGTCGCCACTGTGCGTAAGACAGTGACAATTCCTTTGGTTTTTATGACCTATTTAAATCCTGTCTATGTATATGGGGCAGAGCGATTTTTTGCACGTTGTAAGGAGCTAAATATTCGTGGCATTATTGTGCCAGATTTACCGTACGAAGAAAAAGGTGAAATTGAGTCTGTTGCCAATGCCTATGATGTGACTTTGATTTCTTTAATTGCCCCTACATCGGAGCAACGAATTGAACAAATTACGAAGGAGGCAAAAGGCTTTATTTATTGCGTTTCGTCTTTAGGTGTTACAGGGGTCCGTAAAAATATTACTACCGATGTGGCTAGTTTAGTGACTACTATTAAAAAATATACAGCCATTCCTGTAGCCATTGGTTTTGGTATTGCAGAACCTGAACAAGCTAAAAATATGGCTACCATAGGGGATGGGGCTATTGTAGGTTCGGCGATTGTAAAAATTATTGAAGCCCATGGTAATCAAGCAGATACAGCTTTAGAGGCTTATGTAAAAGCTATGAAAGCCGCTGTTAGTGAAGTTTAATAGAGATATTGAATAGAGAACTGTGAGAAATGTCTAATGAGTAGGCTTTTTACCTACTTGTTAGGCGTTTTTTCATGAAATGTTTAGGTCCATTCGGTATAGTTTCTAATAGGGAGATTACTCGTTTGAAAGCTATGATTGAAACGTTAGGGCGAGTTTTAAATGATGCGGCTATTTGATAATGACTTTCAGTGATAGCGATAAATGAAAAAACATGATATAATATGGATGAATTAAGTTAATAAGGAGACTAACCATGAATTGGAAAAGAGTGTTATTAGTAGCCACTGTATGCACGGTTTGCACCATGAGTGCTAGTCAAGCCGATAATCGTTTAGCTGATGTAAAGCCTACTGATTGGGCGTACCAAGGAATACAGACTTTGGTAAAGCATGGGGCTATTACTGATACTAAAGGCTTGAACTTAAATGGGCAAGTATATACTCGTTATGAATTAACGCCTCTTGTGGCTGATATTGTAGAGAAACGGGAACAGATGAATGACACGGATAAAAATATTGCCATTCGTTTGTATAGTGAATTCCGTGATGATTTAATGCAATATAATCGTGATCAAGAAATTAGAGAAGGTAAGCGTGATGAAAGTGCTGCTGCTAATGGTGAAACGCCAGCTTTGACGAAGGAAGAAATTGCGGAACGCATGAAGTCTTTTGAAGTTGACCGCAGTCGTATCCAGACCGGCGGTGATGTGCGTATTCGCTTTGGCAAAGGTGGGAAAAATGATTTCCGCACCCGTGTAGGCGTTGTTATTGGCGGTAGTGATGTGGCCGCACCGGATGCTTTATTTGATAAAGTAGGTCGTCGAGCTATTGAAGAAGCAGATAAAGAAGCAGAAAAATCACGTGCTCAATTTGCTAAAAATCGAGCACGCATAGAAGCAGAAGAGGCTAAAGAAATAGCGGAGGCACAAAAGAAAGCCGATAAGGATGCGGAAGCTCAAAAGAAAACAGATACAGAAGTTGGGGCTCAAAATCAATCTGAGTCTGATAAGAATATAGCTAAAGCAGTTGAGGCTGAACAGGAAGCCAATAAAACAGCTGTATCAGGAGAAACTAATACAGCTACTGCAATAGAAGAAACTAAGGCATAGGCTAATGTAACATATAATAGTAACCATTTTAGTTGTGAGTTTGGGTTACTAGGGGGCATTAGAATGACCGTTTAGTAATGAAACAATAGATAGGGAATGGTGAAGTGTATGTTTTTGCGTCGTGTTAAAGAAAAATTAAATACAGTCCATCAACAACGAATGCAAGTATCTGAAGTATTTCGTTATATTGGACCAGGTATTATTGTAACAGTAGGTTTTATTGATCCCGGTAACTGGGCAGCCAATTTAGCTGCTGGGGCCATGTTTGGCTATGATTTGTTGTGGGTTGTTACCTTGTCTACAATTATGTTAATTCTTTTGCAACATAATGTGGCTCATTTAGGAATTGTTACCGGTCGGTGTTTGTCGGAATGTGCCTATGAAGCATTGCCACGCTGGTTGTCGCGAATTTTGTTAAGTACCGCTGGGTTAGCGGCTGCTGCTACGGCGTTAGCAGAATTTATAGGGGCGGCCATAGCACTTAAGATGCTCTTTGGAATTCCTTTATTTATTGGCTCGATTCTGACGGCTATTATTTGTACCCTTATGTTGTTAACCAATTCGTATAGTAAGCTCGAAAAGGTAATTGCCGGTTTCGTTTCGCTCATTGCATTGGCGTATTTAGCTGAATTATCTATGGTGGATGTAGATTGGGCTGCGTCTGGCTTAGCTTGGGTGAATCCTACGTTACCTAATGAATCTATGTTGGTTATTTTGAGTATTTTAGGGGCTGTTATTATGCCTCATAATTTATTCTTGCATTCTGAAATTATTCAGAGCCGTGAGTTTAACAAAGAAGATCCAAAAGTAATGCAAAAACGTTTGCGTTATGAGTTTTTAGATACTATTTTTTCTATGGGCATTGGCTGGGCTATTAATTCGGCTATGATTATTTTGGCTGCGGCTACGTTTTTCCAGCAGGGAATTATAGTAGAAGAGTTAGAACAGGCACAAGAGTTGTTGGTACCCCTTATTGGTCCGTCGGCAGGGATTATTTTTGCACTTGCTTTATTGTTTGCTGGATTTGCTTCTTCCGCTACAGCGGGGATGGCAGGAGCCAGTATTTTTGCCGGTATGTTTGGTGAATCTTACGATATGAAAGATTTTCATAGTCGTATTGGCTTAGCGTTGACGTATATTCCTGCTTTAGTGCTTATTTTGTTTATTCAAGATTCCTTTAAAGCGTTGCTTATTTCACAAATGTTCTTGAGTCTACAGTTGCCATTTACCATTTTCTTGCAATTATATTTGACTGGCTCAGCTAAAGTTATGGGTGTTTATAAGAACAAACCATCTACAGCTGTTATGTTGTGGGTTATTGGTATTGTAGTAACAGGCATGAATATTTTCCTGTTATTTGAAGCATAATTTTCTTGTTATTTGAAATATAAATGTTTGAAGCGTAAGCTATTAGTGAAAAAATTTTATAATTAGTATATTAGCTTAGACTAGTTAGAGTTGGGAGTATGCACTTAATAAGTATCTCCCAACTCTTTTGTGTTGTAGGAGTAGGCGTTGGCCTTTTCCTAGACGTATAGTCATGGAGCTTGAAAATATGCTATAATTATGTAATTAATGAGAAAATATAAGCGCTTTTAGCGATTGTATAATTAATTCTTTCAGTGTCATGATTTCATTTGTAAATAGGAGGTAATAACTATGGCAGATGTTCTTCGTTCTGACTATGAAGAGATTGTTGAAGATGTGTCGGTTCAGCTGCAATCACAATTGAATGCAGCCGAATCAGGTGCGATTATAGATTTATTTCAAAGCGATACCTTAGATCCAGCACAAAACTTTTTATTCTTTGGTGCTACGGAGCGTGCTTTATTAGAATACCGCAAAGGGCATAATAAAAAGACCGTGTTCGTGCGGGTACAGCCAGAAGGCTTAGCAACCGCGGAACCTGTGGCAACACCAGTAAGTGCTTTGTTAGACCGTTTAATTTTACGGCGCATGGATGAATTCATGCATGACAAAATTTTTATCGAAGATATTTTCTATGATGGGGAGCAGATTACCTACAGTGGAGCGGGCTTGAAAAATCGTCATGTAGTATTGCTTATTGATGGCATTGATGAAGGATCTCCTTATTTAAGTGAAGTTATATCTTTATGTGAAGAGATGAAGGCTAAGTTTATTGTTGCATTACCTCTTGTAATTTGGAGTGAAGCAGTACAAGAACGTTTGGCTCTTGAATTAAGTGAAGCTGGTGATGGGCAGCAAGGAATTGAAATCGATGAAAATACTCCTGTCTCCTAGTAAGACTAAGACTTTGCAAGGTGAACCAAGGGCGCCACTATTTCAAAGTGAGATGACTGCAGCAATTATTTCTCATCTTCAAACATTAAATGCGTCCGAATTAGGTAAAGCATTAAAGCTCGCTGAACCTAAAGCAGAGCCTTTGGTAGTGTTTTATAAAGACTATGAAACGCTACCCACTGGTACAGCGATTGAAAGTTATAATGGTTTAGCTTTTAAAAATCTGGCTTGGTCTAGCTTATCTGAAGCGGCACAGCAGTTTGGTGCTGACCATGTATATATTTTGTCTGCTTTATATGGTCTTATAAGTCCTTTGAGTCCGATTAAAGCGTATCGACTTGATTTAGTAGATCGAATTTTTCCTAACGGCGCCCCCGCAGATGGCCCATTAGGTGGCTATACATCTTTGTATGAGTATTGGACGCCTGTAGTGACAAAGGCCTTGGCTGCAGAAGATTGGTTATTGAATTTAGCTTCTAAGGAATACTACAAATTAGTGGATCATCCACGAATGGTTACAGTAGAATTTTTAGAGTTCAAACAAGGCGTTTGGAAGCAGTTAAGTACCTCCTCTAAACAAATGCGCGGGCAATTAGCTCATTATATGCTAGCGCATGGAGCGATGTCTTGGCTTGATTTGCCGTTACAAATTGGTGAATTCACACGTTATACAGAATTACCAACTACGTTAACCGAGCCATTAGTGGTGGCGTATCATCGTAACTCTTAATTAGTAAGTAAGTGAGAGTTGTGCGGCGGTGAAGAGGATGACATATAATTAAAGTTAGTTAATATAGTAAAGAGAGAACAGTAAGAGTGACTATGACAGTACAAGATATTTTGAAGAAAGACTTAGTGGGTTCTGACACTCTGACCGTGGAAGAATTACGTTTCTTGATGAGTGTTACTGATGAAGCTGACTTACAGGCTATTTATAAAAAAGCCTATGAAGTAAAAGCTCGTTATGTAGATAAAGTGGCGTATTATCGTGGTTTGATTGAATTTTCAAATCGCTGCATAAAAAACTGTGAATATTGTGGAATTCGCCGCGAAAATGACAAAACAGAACGTTTTGATATGAATCGCGAAGATATTATAAAAATGGCGCAGTGGGCGTATGATCATGAATATGGTTCTATTACGTTACAGTCCGGTGAGCGCAGTGATGAAGCCTTTGTTGATTATGTGGTTGAATTAATTCGTGATATTAAGGCTATCGGTGATGGCTCTTTGGGCATTACTATGTGTGTAGGGGAGCAGTCGGAGGAAGCTTATCGCCGTATGGTAGAAGCTGGGGCTAGCCGTTATTTGTTACGGATTGAAACAAGTAATCCTGAATTATATAGTAAGATTCATCCGAATGATGAGCTTCATTCCTTTGAAAAACGAGTAGCTTGTTTAAAAAGCTTGCGCAAAGTAGGTTTCCAAGTAGGCACTGGGGTTATGATTGGGTTGCCTCATCAGACGGAAGAGGATTTAGTGAATGATATCTTATTCTATCGTGATATGGATATTGATATGATTGGCATGGGGCCTTATGTAGTGCATCATGATACGCCATTAGGACAAGAAGCCTTGGCTATGGGTCTAGATGATAAGGCTGGCAAATTACGGCGCATTCAATTAGGACTAAAAATGATTGCCTTAACTCGTCTATTCTTAAAGGATGTAAATATAGCAGCCACTACCGCTTTACAAGCGCTTGATCCATTGGGGCGTGAGAAAGGCTTAGCCGCAGGGGCTAATATTTTAATGCCGATTATTACTATTCCAGAGCATCGGGCTAAATATTTATTGTATGATAATAAGCCTTGTGTAGATGATAATGCGGATAAATGTAAGGATTGCTTAACCCGTCGCGTTATGTCCATAGGTGATATGGTGGGCTGGAAACAAAATGGTGATTCTAAACACTATGGCAAACGAACTGGTTTATATTAAGCCGATTAGTTTGTATAGTTAATAAATTGTATGAAACAGGTAATTACTAATTTAGTAATTGCCTGTTTTTTGTTACAACGTATAGATAATAGGGGGATAGAGGATAAAAATGATAGACTTATTAAAAATATTACAAATTTATTAAGAGGTATTACAAATTGGTATGTTATTAGTATTGGCATTTATAATGACTTAGCGTATAATCAAATGTATATTTTTGAGTATACATTTATATATTGTGGGAGGACAAAACGATGGAGCTATTGAAAAATTGGAAGATTCATCTGCTGTGCTTGCTTATTACTTTGGTGGCGGAGTGGATAGGCATTCAGAAATTTGGTATTATTGTATTTTTGCCTTTACTCTATTCTTTGGTAATTGGTCTTGTTGTATCAATTCCTAAATTGAAAATTGTGACAGAGGAACAAATGATAGCGGCCTCTGATTATCTTAATATTTCAATTATGTTGCTTATGACAAAGGTTGGCTTGGGGATTGGACCTAATTTACATATTATTTTAAACTCAGGCTGGGCTTTGATTTTACAAGAAATTGGTCATTTCTTTGGTACTATTATTTTCGGTTTACCAATTGCCTTGTTAGTAGGTATGCGCCGTGAAGCAGTAGGCGCATGTTATTCCATTGACCGTGAAGCGAATGTGGCAATTATTATCGATCGCTATGGCTTCCATTCTCCAGAAGGTCGAGGTGTAATGGGGATGTATATTTGCGGTACTTTATTTGGTGCAATGTGGATTTCCGTATTAGCTGGTATGGTAGCGCAATTACAGTGGTTCCACCCATTGGCTTTAGCTATGGGCGCTGGTATCGGTAGTGCTAGTATGATGGCGGCGGCTACAGGCTCAATCGTAGCGGTCCACCCTGAATTTGAACGTGAAATTATGGCCATGGCAGGCGCTGCCAATTTATTGACCACTGTGGTAGGGGTGTATTTTAGTTTATTTATCTCCTTGCCAGTTATGGAACGTTTGTATACGATTTGCTCACGTGCATTAGGTCATGACACGAAGGAGGTGCGCTAATGAGCGGGGAAAAGACAATGACAGTTCAAGAAAAAATTATCCAATTTTTAATTGTTGTTATCATTGCAGCAGTGATTACAGCTATAGGCAATGTGTTAGATGGAAAACATGCATTCGGGCCTAGTATGGTAGGTTGCTTTGTATTAGCGGCTATTGCGTTTACTGGTGCTGTTATATCCTATATTCCAGGTTTTAATAAATTACCGATGGTATTCTGGGTTTCTATTTTAGGCGTTGTATTATCAATCCCTGGTGTGCCTGGGAGTGAATGGATTACTAAGCAAGCGGCTGAGGTTACTTTTTTAGCAACAACAACTCCTGTATTAGCGTATGCTGGTTTGTCCTTAGGTAAAGATTTAGGTGCTTTTAAACAATTGTCCTGGCGTATTATTCCAGTAGCCTTGGCAGTAGCGGCAGGAACATTCATTTGTGCTGTTTTAGTAGCACAAGTTGTATTGCATTGGGAGGGAGTTATCTAAATGGGTTTAACTAAAGCAGAAGTGAAAGATCGGGTATGTCGTGCCATTGAAGCGGCGATGCCTAAATTAATGGATGTGGCAGAGACTATCATGGCGGCACCTGAATTAGGATATAAAGAAGCGAAAACGACAGCGCTAGTACAAAAATTATTTACAGAACTTAATATTCCTTTTACAACGGGCCATGCCTTAACAGGTGTAAAAGGTCGTTTGAAAGGGAAGAGTGATGCGTATCGCGTAGCGATGATTGGCGAATTAGATGCTATTATTTGTCCTAAACATCCGCGTGCTGATGTGATGACTGGAGCGGCTCATTGCTGTGGGCATAATGTGCAAATTGCTAATATGTTAGCCGTTGCGATTGGCTTGCAGGCCGAAGGTGTATTAGAGGAATTGAATGGCGAAGTTGTTGTATTTGCAGTACCTGCTGAAGAGTATGTAGAGATAGATTATCGAAATACTTTGCGTGAAGCAGGAAAAATACGTTATTTAGGTGGTAAGCAACAGCTGATTTATGAAGGCGCTTTTGATGATATTGATATGGCCATGCAAATGCATGTAGAAACAGCAACTACGCCAACTGGTGAAATGGGGCTTGGCTCTACTTCTAATGGGTTTATTGGTAAATTAATTACCTATCATGGCAAAGCAGCTCATGCGGCAGCCGCACCTCATGAAGGGGTTAATGCACTGCAAGCAGCTATGTTAGGTGTGATGGGTGTTAATGCCATTCGTGATACCTTTAAGGAAAGCGATTATTTCCGCTTCCATCCAATTATTAATAGTGGTGGTAGTCTAGTGAATGTAGTGCCTGATAGTGTGTCGATGGAAAGCTATGTGCGGGCGTCTAATGTGGCAGGCATGATAGAGGCTAATAAGAAGGTAAATCGAGCTCTTAAAGCAGGGGCTGATGCGGTAGGAGCTACCTGTGAAATCAATGACTTACCTGGGTATATGCCTATGCGTAATGATACGACTATGAATCAATTCTTAAAAGAGAACTCCATACCTCTATTTGGTGAAGCGAATGTAATACAAGGGCCTCATATGGCTGGCAGTACTGATATGGGCGATGTGGCACATATTATTCCTGTAATTCATCCATGGGTAGGTTGTATTGAAGGTGTTTTACATGGCGCTGATTATAAAATCTCTGTGCCAGAGGTAGCTTTTACAAAAACGGCTCAAGCTTTGGCTATGACAATTGTTGATTTGTTATATGGTGAAGCAGAAGGTGCTCAAGCAGTAAAAGCAAATTATGAACCTGTATTTACTAAGGAAGAATACATTGCACTTATGGATAGTATTAGTGAAAATAAAGAATAATAAAAAGTTATAATAAAAAATCTATAAATCAGAGATGATAAAAAGGGACTATAACAAAAGATAGTAGATATATTTACTATCTCCGTTATAGCCCCTTTTTTGCGTGTTCAGAGATTTTAGATATTAAATGTTATATTACATAAACTCATCTATAATAAAATATACATAAAATAATATTGATTTTAATTGACGGTTTTAGTAGCAATGGTATTTATAATAGTGTGTTGTATAAAAAAAGAGGCAGAAAGTGTATATTAAGCACTTTCTGCCTCTTTAATATAGGTTTTCTTATGAAGCTTTTACTTCTGGTGTAATTTCAGATGTACAATGTGGACAACGAGTAGCATCTTCCGCTACTTCCTGTTTACAGAACGGACAAAGTGTTGGATCTTCAACAACTTCTTCTTTTTTAGGGAATAGACGGTTAACTTGTTTAATTACAAGGTAAATCGCAAATGCTACGATTAAGAATTGGATTAATGCATTTAAGAAACTACCATAGGCAATAACTGGAATACCAGCT
Source organism: Veillonella intestinalis (assembly GCF_943192895.1). Taxonomy (NCBI): domain Bacteria; kingdom Bacillati; phylum Bacillota; class Negativicutes; order Veillonellales; family Veillonellaceae; genus Veillonella; species Veillonella intestinalis. The sequence continues at coordinate 46,120 of NZ_CALPCB010000008.1, forward strand.
GCTTTGGCTTCTGCTAAAGTAGCTGCCTGTTGCCCGTTTAAGCTAATAAAGAAATCAGTGAAATCAACGCCACCAAGAACCAAACCAATTGGAGGCATAATAATATCGCTAACTAAAGACGATACAATTTTGCCAAAAGCGGCACCAATAACAACACCGACTGCTAAGTCAATGACATTGCCTCGTAAGGCAAATTCTTTAAAACCTTTAATAAAATCGCTCATGTTTCATTCCTCCTAATGATACCCTTACATCACATATAGTTAGTTTTATATGTGGCTTTGTTAACTGTATGGTATTATATCTATAATTTCTGAAAATAGTATAGCATAACTTGTAGGGACTGTACACAAGAAAATTTATAAATTTCGATATGAATGTTATGCCGTATAAAATAGTAGTGAAAGCCGTTTTACAGGCATTTTTGTAGGTGTAGCGAATAGATTAAGCCGTCATAATATAAGTGCTTTATGACGGCTTGATTTATTAAATATGTTTCATGACATAGTCTTATTATAATTTACAATGAATATTAACTACGTTTCGATGATACGAAACGGCCTGTTACATAGGTAAGGGCGGCAATAATAAGCATAACGGGAAAGGTTGTGCCCATTGGTGTTTCATAGGTCAATACATTGCGATATAGAATAAAACCAAATAGCCATAAGGCTAGGTTGGGTAGGTAAAATTTACGCCCAGATGCATCCTGCTTAAGGAGAAAGTATTGGGTAAAGAGAATCGCAATCATGGGCGTGAATACTGAACCAATGAGAAATAAGAAGTTTTCATACTCTGTCATAGGTATAAAAATAGCTAGCAATATACCTATAATTGTTAGACTAATGGCGGTCTTTTTTTCAGATAGTTGAGGCCAAATGCTGACGGCGCTTACACCGGCGGAAAAGGCATCAAGATAGGTCGTAGTAACTGTTGCAAAAATTATAATGAGTAATGGCCATAAGCCAAGCCCTGTTTTGAGCATAACGGCTGCAATATCTGTTTCTCCTGCATATATGGCAGAACTAAGGCCAATTACATACATCCAAATACTAACTACTGTATAGGTTAGCGTGCTTACAATAGTGGCGCCTAGAGGCTTTTCCGCGTGGCGCGTATAGTCTGATACTAAAGGTAGCCAAGAAAGGGGCATGGCGGTAGCTAATTCAACTGCTGCGCCAAAAGAAAGGGCTTGATTATCGGTTATAGGCACTATTTGAGCTATGCTGGCTTGTGGATTAAAGATGATGAAGCTAAGCCAAACTGTTAGTATAAATAGGAGTGTCACTGCTATTAAGTTAAGGCGGGTCAAATTTGTAAAGCCTAGTAGTAGCCAAAGAATGATAAGGCCACCAATGATAAGTGACCATAGGGTGGTTCCTAAGGGATAAATGGCATCAGTTGCAGCGGCTCCGGTTATAATCATAACGGTAGTCCAGCCGATGAGTTGTAACACATTGGCTAACGCGAAGCCTGAAGCGCCTTGTCGCCCAAAGGCAAAGCGTACTGTTTCCATGGCACTAGCGCCTGTTTGGGCGCCTATAAGACCGGCTAAGAAGAAGAGGGAGCCACCGATGAGATGGCCTAAGATAATAGCCCAAAGTCCTTGCGTAAATCCCAGTGGCGCGAATAAGGTGCCTGTAAAAATCTCAGCGATTGACAAGGCGGCGCCAAACCATAATAAACTGTGGGATAAAAGCTTAGTTTTAGGAATTGTTGTTGTACTCATAGAATACCCTTTCCAACGGCTTATGCTTGGCAGGTTTATATGAGTTAACTAACTGTTTACTGCCAATTATAAGGTATGTTGTTGTAAGTTACGTAAAGCTCCTGTGCGGCGTAATGTGAACAGTAAAATTCCTGCCAATAGGGAGCCACCTATGGTAGAAATTAAAAAAGGAACCACATAGGTATAAAAGGCAATTTGCCCCGCCGTTTTGCCAAGCACTAAAATGGCTAGCGGATATGCCGATAAGCCACCTAAAATACCAGTGCCGAAGACTTCAGCAATTAAGGTGAGTATTAGACTTCCCGTACGATGATAAACAATCCCAGCTAAGAGGGCGCCCCACATGCTGCCTGGATAGGCTAAGATACTACCCAAACCAAGAAGTAAACGTAAGCTACTTGCGCAAAAGGCAACACTTACGCCTGCATAGCGGCCTAGGAAAACAGCACAAAGAATATTTACCATATGTTGTATAGGCGCACATTTACTAATTCCTACGGGAAAGGAAAAGGTACTGCCCACTACGGCAACGGCTACTAATAAACTGGCAATGGTTACTTTTTTTACATTACTTAAAGATGGATTCATTACAAACACCTATTGCGGTCGAGACTGAATGGTCTCCTCTCACGCCGGAACACGGCTTCCCATCGCTGTAATGACAACTGTCGGGCGCTCCCCCGCCAGCTGGTCTATAATTAGACTGTATAAAAAAACAGAGGCACCAAATACGGTACCTCTGCAAGAGTTTGTGTCGTCTATAACATCTTCCTACGACGGCATTATCCGTATCAGGTATAAGGGTCGAAGTTAGATGACTTCCTCTCAGCCTACAAATATAAGCTCCCCTGAAATTTATACCGTGATTATAGCACAGCTCACTTAGATTATGCAACTCCTATCTGTGAATATTTTAAATTGCTTAGCTTAGAGGTTGTAGATATTCTTTACAGTAGTTGTTAGTTATGTTATTATAATACAATCATTAAAATAGTAACTGCCACCGGGTAGTGTGCGTAAGCATATTGTACATATCATTAGGTCTTAGAAGATATGTAGAGTATGCTTTTTCTTTTAAAAATTATTAAGTATTTATAGACTAAAGGAGTGAGGGGCATGAGTCTTACCTTGAGAAAGATAACACTTGATGATATTTCAGAATTACAACGTATAGCTATAGAAACATTTAGAGAAACTTTTGGTCATCATAATACAGAGGCCGAATTAGAGGACTATTTTAATACGGCTTTTAATCCTGAAACCTTAGCAGCTGAAGTTATGGATAGTGAATCACAACATTATTTTGCCTTAGTCGATGGTGTAGTAGTGGGATATTTAAAGCTTAATCAAGGCGCTGCTCAAACGGAACAGGAACTACCTAATGGTTTTGAAATACAACGAATTTATGTATTAAAGGCATTTCAGGGGCAAGGGCTAGGTCGCCTTTTGTTTGAAAAAGCGTTACAAGTAGCTTGTGAAACCGATTGTGAATGGGTATGGTTAGGCGTTTGGGACCAAAATTATAAAGCGCAACGTTTTTATGAAAAATATAAATTTGAACGTTTTAGTGAGCATCAATTTCCTGTAGGCGATAAAGTTGACATCGATTGGATGTTGCGTCGTTCCGTGGCTTCTTTACAAGCTGAGTTTGGTCAATCTAAGTAGTGTTTAATCTTAGATATTATGTCTAATTGTAGATGTTGGGATTGTACCTCAAATAGTTAATGTATGGTAATTTAATAATAAAAAGGAAAAGCCCTTATTCAGTTGTTACTACTATGCTATATAGCATGTTAGTTGCTGAATAAGGGCTTTTTTGCAGGATAAAATTTTAAAAGAAAGATTTTATAGGAAGTATTTATTTAAAAATAAACATTATACTATGCATTTAGTTTTTTAGCGGTTTTTTAAGAATAGCTAATAATAGCGCTGTTATAACAGAACCGATAAGGATAGCTCCTAAATACATGAGCGGGTTTCCAATAGTTGGTACTACAAAGATACCCCCATGCGGTGCTCGTAAAGTACATTCGAAGGCCATAGATAAGGCACCTGCAGCAGCAGCGCCGACAATACAAGACGGAATGACACGAATTGGATCTGCTGCAGCAAATGGAATCGCTCCTTCTGTGATAAAGGAGAAGCCCATAACATAGTTAGTAATGCCTGATTTGCGTTCTGCTGGGGTAAAGCGATTAGGGAAGAAGGTAGTGCATAGGGCAATGGCTAATGGAGGCACCATACCACCGGCCATAACTGCGGCCATAACGCCATATTCACCAGTAGCTAATAAGCCCGTGCCAATTACATAGGCCGCTTTATTAACAGGCCCACCCATATCAACGGCCATCATACCCGCAAAGATGAGACCGATGACAATACGACTGCTTGTGTTCATGCTTTTTAAGGCGTTCATAAGACTTTCGTTTAAGGCCCCTACAGGTGGATTAATGATAAAGGTAATTATAATGCCCATAAGAAGTACGCCCAGAACAGGATATAGTAATACTGGTTTGATACCTTCTAAGGTATGAGGTAAGCCTGCAAAGGCTTTTTTCAAGAGGAGCATTAAATAGCCCGCTACAAAGCCTGCTAACAAGGCCCCTAAGAAACCAGAACCACCTGCATTGGCTAGGTAGCCACCGACAAAGCCGACGGCTAGACCTGGACGGTCAGCAATACTCATGCCGATAAAACCAGCGAGCACTGGTAGCATAAAGCTGAAAGAAGCACCGCCAATTTTCATAAAGAAGGCCGCGAGCTCTGTGCCGGACCCAAATTTACTTGGGTCAGCAGGGTTAAAATCATCAAATAAGAAAGCTAAGGCAATGAGAATACCACCTCCAATAACGAACGGTAGCATGTGAGAAACGCCATTCATTAAGTGCTTATAAATTTGACGACCTATGCTATCATTTGCTGTTACGGCTTGGCTGTTGATATCCTCTTGGTTAGCTTGATAAAGTGGCGGTGTGCCAGTCGTTGCTTCTGTAAGAAGTTCCTTAGCTTTATTAATACCATCAGCTACTTTAACTTGGATTAAGGGCTTGCCATTGAAACGAGCCATAGGGACACTTTTGTCAGCCGCTACAATGATACAAGTAGCATTGGCAATATCATCAGCAGTTAACGCATCTTTAACGCCACTAGCACCGTTTTGTTCTACTTTAATAGAAATGCCCATGTCGGCAGCTGTACGACTTAGTGCTTCAGCAGCCATAGCTGTATGAGCGATGCCAGTAGGACAGGCTGTAACGGCTAATACTTGGTAGTGATTAGTAGTAGCGGTATTTTCTTTTGATGATGTTGCTGTTTCTGTGGAGGTACCGGCTTTAGTATCCTCTGTTGCCATAGGGGCAGCGGTAGTTACAGGTGTTACATTTTGTTCTACCATAGCTAATGCTTCCGTTTCTGTCATGTTAGGTTTGAATTGGTCGGCCTCTTTAATATCAATTAAAGCAAGAAAGCCTTCAATCGTTTGTGCTTTTATCAAAGCCTCTTTAAAATCAGGATCCATGATGAGTGTAGCCAAATTAGCGAGTACTTGTACATGTGTGTCAGCCTCGCCTTCAGGGGCAGCAATCATGAAAAATAAGCGTGATGGTTCGCCATCGAGGCTTTCAAAGTCCATTCCAGCTGGTACTGTCATGGCGGCTAGTCCTGGGGTAGCCACTCCAGAACTTTTAGCATGAGGTGTGGCCAGCCCCATACCAAGACCAGTTGAACCTGATTCTTCACGGGTAAAGACATCTTTAATATATTGTTCTTTATCGGTTATATTGCCGCTGGCGGCCATTAAGTCGGCTAATTGTCGAATCGCTTCTTCCTTAGTGGTAGGTGAAGCTTGCAGTTGAATGGATTGTTTTTTTAATAAGTCCGTAATTTTCATAATGTCCTCCTACAGTAATGCTTCTATGTCAGCTCGACTGGCTAACCATTCTTGAAACGCTGAGGCAGAGCCAGCGGCAACCCCCATAGCCAGGGCTTTATCATAATCTCCTTGTGATTCTAAATAGCCTGCTAAGAAGCCTGCTACCATGGAATCACCAGAGCCTACTGAGTTAACTAAGGTCCCTGTAGGTACTTGTTTGGTGCGTACTTGACCTTGCTCATCGAGAAGTATAGCGCCTTCACCTGCACGAGATACTAATACATTACGCGCTCCTTTAGCTTGTAATTGGCGAGCGGCTTCGATGATATGATCTTCCGTTTCAAAGGTTGTCTGAAATACACTTTCTAGTTCATGATGATTTGGCTTGATTAGAAAGGGCTTATAGGCTAATACATTCAGTAGTAAATCTTGGGCGGCGTCAACGATAATTTGGATGTTACGCCCTTGAAGACGTTCCATAATCTGCCGATACATAGTAGTAGGTAGTCCTTTTGGTATACTGCCAGATAAAACAAGAATGTCACCAGCTACCAAGCTATCTAATTGAGTATATAGTTTTTCTATATCCTGTTCAGTAATTGTAGGGCCTTGGGCGTTTATTTCCGTTTCTCCTTGGCTTTTTAATTTTACATTAATACGAGAATTGCCCTGAGGTAATCGGATAAAGGCTTCATTACAGCCCTCTTGATTAAGTTGGCGAATGATTTCATCGCCTGTGAAACCGGCAACAAAGCCAAGGGCTGTATTGTCGTGGCCTAGATGGCGTAGCACTATCGATACATTAATGCCTTTGCCACCAGCAACAATGAAATCTTCATAGGTTCGATTGACACCATTTGGTTGAAACGTATGTAAGCGCATAACATAATCCAAAGAGGGATTAAATGTTACTGTATAGATCATGGCAATACCTCTCTTACAGTTGTATAGGAGGCGTAAGCCCCTTTTACACGGGTAGTAATAATTGTGGCGCTTTCTAGGGTTGCAAAGGTAATAGGCGAAACTGTATCAAATTTAGAAGAATCACATAATACATAGGCGTGGTGGCAACGTTGCATAGCTTTAGCTTTAATGGCTGCTTCTGCTGGATCGGGAGTGCTAAACCCTCCTTTAATACTAACGCCGTTGGCACCAAAGAAGCCTTTGGTGAAATTAAAAACTTCTAATTGCTGTAAGGCAGTGTCACCGATAATAGCCCCAGTGACAGCTTTTACTTGACCACCTAGTAAAATAACACGGCAGTGACGAGCCGCTAAGAAGGCGGCATGAGAAGTGCCATTAGTTACAAATGTAACATTTTGTGCTTTTACATAAGGGAGTATATGCTCCGTAGTAGTGCCAGCATCGATGAAAATAAAATCATGGTCTTCAATGAGACTAGCTGCTTCACGGGCTATCGCTTCTTTTTCTTCGGTAAATAAGCTAGCCTTAGTGTTAATATCTGGTTCTGTAGTGAAATAATCTACATCGCAACTAACAGCGCCACCGTGCACTTTTTGTAAAAGGCCTTTGTTGTGTAGTTCGGTTAAATCGCGTCAAATAGTCGCCGCCGAAGAATCTAAGTCTTGCACTAATTCTTGAACGGTAACAGCTCGTTTCATACGAAGTCTATCGAGAATTAAAGATTGGCGTTCTTCAGATAACATGAGTAGCTCCTAACATTAGATACATTACGAATACATATATTATAAATATGTGCAAATATTATATAAATACATGTATAGAGATAGTTTAATATATTTAGTATATTTTACAGCTTATTTACAATATAATCATAAACGCTCATTAAGTCAATGATAAAACCTTTTATTTGCTCAAAAGTAATCAATAACGATAAAATAGTTATTATAATGCTTATTTTGCATAGTATATATTAGCTTGACGTATTAGATGTGTTAGCAATATAGTAAACCATACCTAAATGATTGGAGTTGACAATAGTAAGCCTACATGGTTAAATAACATTGAAATTACTTTGTAAACCTTGCATAGATATCTGGATAACAAAAGAGGTTGTTATGTAAGGCGTATATATAAGCGATTTGGTATATTGGTATTTAGGTAGCGTCAGGTAGGAAGGGATTCGTTATGGCACAAGATGTAAAGAGCAGGGGTTTATTTGTTGTCGGGACAGGCACAGATGTGGGTAAGACCTATATTACCGGTTTGCTAGTTAAAGCATTGCGTGAAGGTGGCTATGAGGCTGGTTATTATAAAGCGGCTGTTAGTGGTGCACCGTCTATTGCAGCTAGTGATGCTGGCTATGTAAAAAAAGTAGCGCACCTAGAAGCTCCTGATGAAACATTATTGTCTTATTTATATGATCATGCAGTGTCACCTCATTTAGCGGCTCAATGGGAGGGACATCCAGTAGAACAGAGTGTTATTACTACGGCGTTTGAAGCGGCTAAGAAACGGTATGATTATGTGACGATGGAAGGCAGTGGTGGCATTATGTGCCCTCTTCGTTATGATGAAACAGACCAGATTTTCCTAGAAGATGTGATTCAGTGGTTCCATTTGCCAACTTTATTGGTGGCTCATGCTGGTTTAGGAACGATTAATGCAACGGTGCTTACTATTGAATATTTACGAGCTCGTAATATTCCTGTAAAGGGTGTTATTTTGAACTATTATACAGATAGTCCCATGGAACAGGATAATAAAGTTATGATTGAAACTTTGACTGGAGTACCTGTTATAGCCTGTGTGCCAGAAGGGGCTAGTGATTTAGCTGTTAGCCCTGATACCTTAGCTGCTTTATATGAGGAAGTATAAGGTATGCGAGGAAAATCTGTTACGGGGAAGACATATAAAACATAAAGTACAAGGCATAAAGTGTAAGGCATAAGGTATGGTATAAAGTATAAAGTAAAGATATAAGATATAAAGCAAAATAGAGGTAGTTAGATTAGGTAGTTAGAGGTATTTACGAGTATTCATAGAGGTGATACACATGAAATCACAGGTGTGGGTTGAAAAAGATTTAGCGCATATTTGGCATCCTTGTTCGCAAATGAAAGATTATGAAACATTGCCACCTATTGTAATCAATCATGGTAAAGGTTCGTATTTATATGATGTTGATGGGAAAGAATATATAGATATTATCAGTTCCTGGTGGTGTAATTTATTAGGTCATTGCAATCCTAAGATTAATGAAGCCATTAAGTCGCAATTAGATACGTTGGAGCATGTAATTTTTGCTAATTTAAGTCATAAACCAGCTATTACATTAGCTGAAAAATTAGTAGAAATTTTGCCTAAAGGGCTAAATAAATTACATTTTAATGATAATGGTTCCGGTGCTGTTGAGTGCGCTCTCAAAGTAGCATTTCAGTATCAATACCAAACGGGTCATCCCGAACGGCAGAAGTTTATGTGCTTAAGTGAAAGCTATCATGGTGAAACTATGGGTGCTTTGGCGGTAGGCAGTATGGATTTGTTTGCAAAAATGTACCAACCTATGTTGATGGAAACGATTCATACAGAAGCGCCAGATTGCTATCGTTGCCCTTATGCTAAAACACGAGAAACTTGTGATTGTGAATGTTTTGTTCATATGGAAGAAAATTTTGCTAAGCACAGTCATGAATTAGCGGCTGTTATTGTAGAACCTATTGTACAAGGCTGTGCTGGTATGCGAATATATCCGCCTGCTTATTTACAAAAACTTCGAGCTCTTTGTGATGAATATGGGGTACTACTTATTGCTGATGAAATTGCTACAGGCTTTGGTCGTACGGGTAAATTATTTGCTTGTGATCATGCTGGTATTACACCTGATATTATGACAATCTCCAAAGCATTGACTGGGGGCTATATGCCGATGTCGATTATGGCTGTAACAGATGCTATTTATGATGCTTTTTATGCAGATTATTTTGAATATAAAGCGTTTATGCATAGTCATACTTATAGTGGTAACCCATTAGGTTGTGCTGCTGCGTTAGCAACGATTGATATTTTGCAACATGATGGTGTTATGGAAGAAGCACAACAGAAAGCTGTGTTTTTACATGCGGCGTTACAAGAGGCTTTGGGAAATCATCCAAATGTAGGAGAAATTCGTCACATTGGTCTTATAAATGCCATAGAATTAGTTAAAGATCCTAAGACGAAAGAGCCTTTGCCAAGTAAGGCTCGGACAGGCTATGAGATTTACAAAAAAGCCTTGGATAGAGGTCTATTATTGCGTCCTTTAGGGGATATTTTATACTTTAATCCTGCATTGACAATTAGTGAGGAAACTTTAGAAGAGGCAATTCGTCGGACCGTTGCATCCTTTGATGAAGTATTAGGCTGATGGTTAGTATATCGTTTGTTAGTATGGACATTAGATAGTAGTTTATTTTAGTTCGATAATTGCGAATAACTTTCAACTTAATATAATCATTATTAATAATTTGCATTTGCTATTATGATAAAATAAGAGTAATCTATATATAGAAAATATTAAATATGATAAAATTTATCATTTAAACTATATATCTATACTTGACGCATCTCGTAGAGAGCGTTATATGGAGGACTTTTATGAGTAATACAACGGTAACAAATGTAAATACAAATAATGAAGAATGGCAAGTAGAGCGTGATGCTTGGAATAGTCGGTCAGAGTTTTTTGTAGAGTTACATGAAAAAATAGAACGAACAGCACAAGTTGACTATTTTATTAGCTTTTTGAAAAAGCATAATTTATTACCTGCTACTGGTGGTAGCACCTTAGATATTGGTTGTGGCGTTGGTGATTATGCATTAGGTTTGGCTAAACTAGGCTATAAAGCAACAGGCATTGACTTGTCTAACGGCATGATTGAAGGGGGGCGTCAGTTAGCTGAAAAGGAAGAGTTAGATCTTGATTTATATGTTGCTCCTTGGAGTGAAGTTACACGTTTGACGTTAGGTTGGGATAAAACCTTTGATTTGGCATATAGTTTCTTCTGCCCAGTTATGTTTGACCCACAAAATATTGAAGCTATGAGCCGTACTAGTCGTGATAAGTGCTTGTTAGTTGCTTTTGCAGGACGGCAAGATACAATTGTAGATGCCTTAACAGAGCATTTCTATGGAGTGGATGATTTTGATTGGCAAGCTAATATTGATGGTGTTTTGAATATGGCTAATTCCGTAGGGGAAAATGTTAAGGTAGAATATATTACAACCCCAGAAGAAGAATTCTTTACAGAAGAAGAGGCATTACGCTATTTTACAATGCGTCTTCATAGTGAAGAATGGGGTACGGTAGAAGCCATGAAAGAACAGATTTTGCCACTATTAGCACCATATCGTCAAGCTGATGGACGAATTCGTAATACGTCAGAAGATAAAGTGGCATGGATTTCTTGGTCTGTGAAGTAAGCAAACATATTAGTATAGTCTATGAAGTAAATGATAATATGTTTTGAGATAGAATACATTGCATAAAAAGCGGTTTGGAATGAGTCCTCATTTCAAACCGCTTTTAGTCTTTGTCTAACTATTGAGACTTGCAAACTATGACTAAGCGGGTATAATGGTAGTTAGACGAATTTCGATGATTTGATATTTGGGTGCATAGTGTTACTAATAAGTAGCTAAGTGCATATGTTTTGATTGTTAATATTAGTAGAAAGAAGGCGAGTTTATGAAATATATATCAAAAACATTAGCTGTATTAGGCTTAGTGGGCGCTTTGAGTGCTGGCTTGATGAGTTCAGTACAGGCACAAGATTATTGGTATTATGTTGGGGCAGATAGCCATGATAATACTTTGTCGATTGATAATAGTAGTGTAGATAAGGAAGACGATGTAGCGCAGCTTTGGATTCGCGTGGTACAACCAGGGGGCGACTATTATTTTGAAAAAATGGAAATAAAAAAATCGGCCCGCACTATTCAGACTTTGGAAATTCGCTATTTCCATAATAATGGGATTCCTTATAATGATGTAGAATACACCTATGATACGAAACCGCAAGCTGTGACTGAAGGTACGATGGGCGAAGATATCTATAAATTAGTATGGGGTGCCTAAGAATCCGATGATATTGCATATCTTTTTGACAACTGTTATGCCAATTCTCATGCTTGTACTAATTGGCTATTTTATGGATAGAAAGTTTCACCTGGATTTAGATACACTTAGTAAGATTAATTTTTATGTGGTGGCTCCAGCTTTTTTGTTTACGAATACCTATAGTTATACAGTGACCGCCGAAAGTGCAAAAGTAGTGTGGCTTACAATCATTGGTTTTATTGCTACTTGGCTGGCTAGTCTGTTGTTTGAAAAGGGCCTCCGTTTGCAAAAAGAAAAGTGCGGCATTTTTAGAAATGCAGTGTTATTTAATAACTGCGGCAATATTGGTGTACCACTTATTGTTTTTATTTACTCCAATGATCCTTTCTTGCAGAATGGGCAACCCATTTGGCTCCAAGCGGCTATTGCCATTCAGATTGTAGTATTTGTTTGGCAAAATATAGTGACTAATAGCTTTGGTTTTTATTTTGCTGGACAAGGTAAAATGAGCCGCTATGATGCATTTTTGCTTGTATTTAAAATGCCTATTATTTACGCGGTAGCTGGTGCGTTGCTTTGTAATTTTGGCGCTATCCCTATTAAAGACACTTTCTTTTGGCCGGTTCTTATGAATGTAAGTAATGCCCTCGTGATGGTCGCTTTATTTACCTTAGGCGTTCAATTAGCTCGGACGCCATTTAACTTCTTTAATCGGGAAGTTATGTGGGGCAGTGCCGTGCGATTGTTAATAGGTCCCCTTGTGGCTTGGGCGACCATTGCAGCCTATGATGTGTTGGTAGAGCCTGTGTCTGCTCTTGTTATGCAAGTGCTTGTTATTTCTGCCGCTGTACCTAGTGGCGTGACGACCGCACTGATTGCGGGCGTTTTAAAGACAGAAACAGAATATGCCACGCAGTTAGTCGTGGCAACCACCGTGTTATCCGCTGTTACCTTACCTGTTGTTATAATGTTAGTGAAATAGCGTTATATGCTTTAGCTCGGTGTGTTTATAGTGAGTCGGTTATAAGCAGGCTTGTTGGATGCGTAAGCTAGATGTTGTAAACTGAATGTGTAAATGGATGTATAATACAAATAAATGAATAGAAAGAAGCCCCTACGATGGTGCTGTAGATTATTGTTCGTAAGAACTTAATCTTGTTAGCACTGTTGTAGGGGCTTAATTGTTTTTAATAGAAATATTGAGTTATTAGAGTTTACTCAGTAAACAGGTCTGATCTGACCTGCTGTATAAACCTCGAGATGCTTACCAATTGGCCATCCAGGTAATAATAATGGCATTGACAAAGTCAATGAGGAAGGCACCAACGAGGGATACGATGAGCCATGCACGAGGGGAAGGGCCATATTTTTCTGCTAAGGATTGCATGTTAGCTAAGCCGTTAGCTGTAGCACCCATAGCAAAGCCGATACCACCGACACCAAGCATTACACTATCGTAATTTTTGCCGAAGAGTAAGAAGTAACCGAGCCAAGCAAAAGCAATCATTAAGAGTGTTTGTGCAATTAAGATAACCACTAATGGAAGAGCAAGGTTAACAAGTTCATATAGTTTCAAGCTATTAATAGCCATAGTAACGTATACGGTAAGAGCAACTTCGGATACTACGTTGAGGCCGCCCCCTTGTACACGATAGGCACCAGTAAAGTCGCCAATATTACGGATAACGGCAGCAATGAGCATAGCACCGATATAGGCTGGTAACGTAATGAATGTATTTAAATAATCACTAAGTACAGCACCTAGACCTACGCCAACGAAAACGAAAGCTGCAGCTTTTAAAACGCCATTTACATCTGTAGTTTCTTCTTCTTCAAGAATGGACATATCAAATACATGTGGTTCTAATTGTGTAGTGGCAGCTGATTCGCCATTTTCTGACTTATGAGCACCTGGTGTTTTAATATTATAGCGTTTGATTAAGAATTCACCGAATGGGCCACCAAGCACGAGGGCCACTACCATACCAAAGGTGGCAGCTGTAATAGCTACTGTGGTAGCGCCTTGGATGCCATAAGTAGATTCAAAATAAGGACCAAAAGCGGCAGAAGTACCAAGCCCGCCTATGAGTGAAACGGCACCAGCAAGAATTCCATAATGAGGGTCAATACCCATAGCACCAGCAATAGACATGCCAAGTAAGTTTTGGAAGAAGCCAAGTACGGAGGAAATGACTAAATAAAGAATTAGTGCTAAACCACCATATTTAATTAACTTTAGACTGGCCATCATACCAATGGTAGTAAAAAATACTAACAATGCTACGGTAGAGAGGGTATTATCAAAATCAACTTGAAGAATACCATTTACACGTAAACCTGATAGGATAAAAGCTAGGGGTAGACCACCGATTACTGCGGCTGGTAAGCTGAGTTTTTGAAATAAAGATACTTTGCTTTTAATCCAAACCCCAATGAAATACGTTACAAATGCGAGTGCGACAGCTTGCGTACTGCTAATTTTGACTGTCAAGATTTCTGCGCCCATAAACAACGCCTCCTTTAAGCAATGTGAATTACCCCTTCCATATGTTAGGTTAAATTTCGGGGCCTCTCATATACGCTCTAAGAATGAAGTTAGCTATAGGCGTGGCTAACAAAGAAAATGATTTCAACTTGCGTAATATGAGATCAAATATAATTTAACTTGGGAAAGTAGATTTCATATAGAAGGGTACTTTCTTGCACGTAATTTTACGACTGACTTAATTATACTATGTGGTTGCTTAAAAATACAATAGTTTTACGAAAATTTTCTATGTATACAAAAATCATGTACACCTCTATAGCCTTATTGTACCTGTAATTATAGTGTTTTAGGATTTTGAATAAAAATGGTGATATATTCTATAATTTGTGTATTCATTACAATAAATGCGACTGTTTATACGATAAAATTCAGAAAACTTTCATTAAAAAAGATTATTTGACAGACGAATGTTATGTAGATAAAGACGTTTTGTTAGGCTATGTTATAAAAAATACTGCATTTATAGCCGACAGGTATATAAGTGCAGTATAAAAGTAAATATTCTTTTTTTATGAGGTATCTACATAGTCTATAAAGTATCTAAATGTTGCAGCAAATCAAGCATATATTGTGCGCCTGCTATTAAATCATTTATGTCGATTGCTTCGGCTGGATTGTGGCTAATGCCTTTTTCACAAGGTATAAAAATCATACCAACTTCTGTATAATCGCCCCAGTTCATAGCATCATGACCGGCACCACTTGGTAAGGTCATATAATTATAATTATGTTTTTTGGCTACATTTTCCATAGCATTAATCATAGTTTCGCTCATCATTAGTGGTTTTTCATTAGCAATCAATTCAGTATCAATAGGGATTTGACGAGTTTTGCTAATAGACTCAATGGCTTGTAAGATGGCAGTAGTAGCATCTTCTTTGGCGGTGTCTGAAATACTACGAATATCAAGTCCTAAGGTGACTTCTCCAGGAATTACATTCATTACACCTGGTGTTGCTTCAATTACGCCAATGGTAGCCACTACAGGAATCGTTGTGTTTGTTTTAGCAATAGTTTCCGTAGCTAAGATAATTTCCGCAGCTGCACAGAGTCCATCATAGCGATGATCCATAGGGGTAGCACCACTATGACCAGCTGTGCCGTGTATATGAACTTTGTAGCGGGTTGGTGCAGCAATGCCAGTTACAATACCAATTTGATGTTTGGTAGCTTCTAATACAAGCCCTTGTTCAATATGAAGCTCTAGGAAGGCTTTGAGTGGTGTTGTATAGGATTGATGCGGCACTTTTTCAGGGTCAAAGCCTCGTTGCTGTAAGACTTCATACAGGCTAAGACCATCTTTACCGGTTAATTGCATGAGCCGTTGTTTGCTTAATTGGCCACGCATAGCTTGACTGCCTAAGGTGGCGGAACCAAAACGACTTGATTCTTCACACATAAAGAGGGCAATATCAATAGGTGATTGCAGGCGGATTTCGTTTTCTTTTAGGGCGGTAACTACTTCAATAGCCGCGATGATACCAGCGAGACCATCAAAGTGGCCGCCTTGTGGCACACTGTCAGTGTGAGAGCCCATCATAATAGCAGGGGCATGGGAATCCAAGCCTTCGTAACGACCTATTACATTGCCAAAGTCATCATAATGTAAGGTGAGGCCAAGTTCTTTTAAACAGTTAATTAAGTAGTCACGACCAGCCCAGTCTTGATCGGTAAAGGCAACTCGATTAATTCCTGGTACACCTTCGATTGTACTTAGGGTAAGCATTTGCTGCAGATGATGTTGTAAGCGGTCTTGTTGAATCATGAGGGCTCCTTTAAATCTGTTAAGTTTACGGCGTTGTAAACTTAACGGATTTTTTATTTATATTTTCTACGATATGAATGTGGTGTTTCAGAAGTGGCTTCTTTGAATACTTTGCAGAAATAACTAGGGCGATTATAGCCTAGATTACGAGCGATGGATTCAATGGAAGAATCTGAACCACGAAGCATGAGTTTAGCTTGCTCTAATTTGCGTTCATTAATGTATTGTACTAAGGATAAGCCCACGTCTTGTTTAAAAATTTTAGACAGATAGGACTCACTTAAGTATACATGATTAGCAATATCCCGTAAGGATGGATTATGGCAGAGATTTTTATCGATATAAGTTAAGGCTCGTTTAATTTCTGGACGATAGGTAGTTTTCATTTGCTGACAACTACTGCAATTTGTACTTTGTAACTCTGGTAAATCCAGACTCATGTTGAGTATATCAGGGAAATGATGACCAGCCATAAGGTTTAGAACCTTTGTAGCGCTGGTGATTTCTTCTGATGAATAGTTTGGTAATTGGCGATAGTAACTTTTTAAGGTACTATCGTTTTGCCATTCACTACGAGCCGTGATTAAGGGCATTTGTGAATCTGTAGCAATGGTCTGACCAGCTACAATATAACCTAATAAATGGCCATTATGAATAATGGGTACAGAAATATCAATAATTCCTGCATGACAGCGATAAGCAGACGGACAGCGTCCTTTAGAGGCTTCTAGGCCTCCATAAGCATCGCAATAAGCACACAGTTTAGATAAGGTTGGATGGCTGCGAATGTATTTACAGAACTTACTGAAATTATATTTGTTGGACAATACGCGGCCTCGTAAATCTACATATACAGCTGCTAAATCTGTGATGTTAGTAAAATCGCGCATGATTTCATTAATCATGGTTGATTCAGTCTTAAAATTACTGGTTGGCACCGTTGCCACCCCCTTTTTTCTGTTGTATGGGCGTACAAAGAAAATAAAAAAAGATTAAAAAGTAGTAATACTTGAAATGATAAAAAATCATGATTAATACAGAACTTACTATAATTTTATGACTTTTGATAATACTTATTATAACAAAAAATTGTTAAAAGCAGAATGAAATAATGTAATTTAACAAAAATGTGTTAAAAAATGAAATACTGTTATTTTGTATACTAAATTTACACAGAACCGCACTAATTGTGGTAAAAAAATAGGATTGCGCCAAAGATAGGAGATGAATTGTATGTCGCAAGAAGCATTAGGCATGGTTGAAACAAAAGGCCTTGTAGGGGCCGTTGAAGCAGCTGATGCCATGGTAAAAGCCGCTAATGTAACATTAATTGGCACTGAAAAAATTGGGTCTGGTTTGGTAACAGTTATGGTACGTGGCGATGTTGGTGCTGTTAAAGCCTCTGTAGATGCAGGTGCTGCGGCAGCAGAACGAGTTGGCCAAGTCGTATCTACCCATGTAATTCCACGCCCTCATAGTGAAGTGGAACGCTTACTCTTAAAGGAAAAAGGTGATGCGTAATGAGTAATACGGACAAAATGGTAGACGAAATTCTAAAGCGTGTATTAAGCAAAGCTGATACTTTATCAGCAACAGCAGACAAGCAAAGTGAAAGCAAAGGAGCGGAACAAGTTATGGCGAATAGTTGCAGTTTAACAGAATTTATTGGCACAGCTAAATTCGGTGACACAATTGGTTTAGTAATAGCAAATGTTGATCAGCAAGTGCTTGATGCAATGAAATTGACAAAAAAATATCGTTCAATTGGTGTTGTAGGTGCTCGTACTGGTGCCGGTCCACACATTATGGCAGCTGACGAAGCGGTAAAAGCAACCAACACAGAAATCGTAAGTATTGAATTAGCTCGTGACACTAAAGGTGGCGCTGGTCATGGTTCTTTGATTATCTTTGGTGGCGATGATGTTTCTGATGTAAAACGTGCTGTAGAAGTAACACTTAAAGAAGTGGAACGCACATTTGGCGACGTATATGGCAATGAAGCAGGTCATATTGAATTACAATATACAGCTCGTGCTAGTCATGCGATTAACACCGCTTTTGGCGCACCAGAAGGCAAAGCTTTTGGTCTTATTGTAGGCGCTCCAGCTGCTATTGGTGTAGTTATGGCTGATGCTGCTGTTAAAGCTGCTAATGTTGATGTAATTGGCTATGCATCCCCAGCTAATGGCACAAGCTTCTCCAACGAAGTAATTTTACAAATTTCTGGTGATTCCGGTGCTGTTCGTCAAGCGGTTATTACTGCTCGTGAAATCGGTAAAGAATTATTAGGTACCTTAGGTAGCGAACCTAAAAATGATGCCCCTTCTTATATCTAAACCTTATACAGAAAGGAAGCTTGAAATATGAGATCAAAACGTTTTGAAGTATTAAGTCAGCGCCCTGTTAATCAGGATGGATATGTAAAAGAGTGGGTAGAAGAAGGCTTTATAGCTATGGAATCCCCACAAGATCCAAAGCCTAGTATCCGCATTGAAAATGGTAAAATTGTTGAACTTGACGGCAAGCGTCGTGAAGATTTCGACTTAATTGATACATTTATTGCTAACTATGCAGTTCGCTTAGAACGAGCTGAAGAAGTTATGGCTATGGATTCTCGTCAAATCGCTAATATGATTTTGACACCAACTGTGCCACGCAGTGAAATTGCTAGTTTAGCAAAATCTATGACACCAGCGAAAATGGTAGAAGTAGTAAGTCATTTCAATGTTGTTGAAATGATGCAATGTATGCAAAAAATGCGTGCTCGTCGCACTATGGCTAACCAAGCTCATGTAACTAATGTAAACGATAATCCTGTACAAATCGCAGCGGATGCGGCTGAAGGAGCTTTCCGTGGTTTTGCGGAAGAAGAAACTACAGTAGCTGTTGCTCGTTATGCACCATTAAACGCTATTAGTATTCTTGTTGGTTCCCAAGCAGGTCGCCCAGGCGTATTGACTCAATGCTCCTTGGAAGAAGCGACTGAATTGGAACTTGGTATGCGTGGTTTCACAGCTTATGCAGAAACTATTTCCGTATATGGTACGGAAGATGTATTTACTGATGGTGATGATACACCATGGTCTAAAGCATTCTTAGCATCTGCTTATGCTTCTCGTGGTTTAAAAATGCGTTTCACCTCTGGTACTGGTTCAGAAGTACAGATGGGCCAAGCGGAAGGTAAATCCATGTTATACCTTGAAACACGTTGTCTCTATATTACTAAAGGGGCTGGCGTACAAGGTATCCAAAATGGTTCTGTAAGTTGTATCGGTATTCCAGCAGCTGTACCATCTGGTATTCGTGCTGTTATTGCAGAAAACTTAATTGCTGCTATGCTCGATCTTGAATGTGCTTCTAGTAATGACCAAACATTCAGTCATTCCGACTTACGTCGTACAGCACGTACACTTATGCAGTTCTGCCCTGGTACAGACTTCATTTGCTCTGGTTATAGCTCTACGCCAAACTATGACAACATGTTTGCTGGCTCTAACTGGGATGCAGAAGATTATGATGACTGGACGATTATTCAACGTGACCTCAAAGTTAACGGTGGTTTGAAACCAGTGCGTGAAGAAGAAGTGGTAGCAGTTCGTAATAAAGCGGCGCGTGCTCTTCAAGGCTTATTTGCTGAATTAGGTTTGCCAGCTATTACTGATGAAGAAGTAGAAGCAGCAACCTATGCACATGGTTCCAAAGATATGCCTGAACGTGATAAAGTAGCGGACATTAAAGGGGCTGCTGATATTATGGCTCGTGGCGTAACTGGTATTGACTTTGTTAAAGGCCTCGCTAAACGTGGTTTTAATGATATTGCTCAAAGTGTACTTAACTTGTTAAAACAAAAAGTTGCTGGTGACTATTTACAAACGGCTGCTATTTTCGACGATAAATTTAATGTAAACTCCGCTATTAATAATCCAAATGATTATGCTGGCGTAGGTACTGGTTATCGTTTGGAAGGCGAAGATTGGGAAACCATCAAAAATATTCCAAATGCAATTAATCCACGAGATATATAAGGAGGAATCCACATGGCTGAAGTTAATGAGCAAGTTTTACGCGCACTCATCATGGAAGTGCTTAAAGAAATGGGCACTGCTAGCGAGCCTGTAACATTCTCTGGCTCCTCCGCAGCACCTGCTTCGCGTCCTAAAGAAGAAGATACTGATGATACTTGGATTCAAACAGGTGGTCCAGCTGAATCTCATACAGCCCCTGATGAAGTAGTTATCGCAGTAGGTCCTGCCTTTGGTCGTAGCCAACGGACTACGATTGTAGGGGTACCTCATCGCAATGTAATCCGTCAATTAGTAGCTGGTATTGAAGAAGAAGGTTTAAAAGCACGAGTTGTACGTGTATATCGTTCTTCTGACGTGGCGGCTGTAGCTGTTGAAGGGGATAAATTATCTGGTTCCGGTATTTGTATCGGTATTCAGTCTAAAGGAACGACAGTAATTCACCAACGCGATTTACAGCCTCTTTCCAACTTAGAATTATTCCCACAAGCTCCATTACTTACGGAAGAAGTATATCGCGCCATTGGTAAAAATGCGGCTAAATATGCTAAAGGGGAATCCCCAACACCAGTAGCGACCTTAAATGACCAGATGGCACGGCCTAAATATCAAGCCTTGTCAGCCCTATTACACATTAAAGAAACAAAACGGGTAGTTAAAGGTAAACCGGCTGATGAATGCCGCGTGAGCCTATAAGGAGGCCACTATGAGTACAGAAATGGAATCTATGATTCGTAAGATTTTAGAAGATATGCAAAAAGGAACGCCAGCACCAACTACAGCTAGCACAACGCACACATCTTCCAGTGAACGTGTGGCTACCGTAGCTGACTATCCAATTGCTAAAAAACATCCTGAATGGATTCGCATTGGTAATAAGAGCCTTGATGACATTACTTTAGATAGTGTTATGAATGGTCAAGTATCTATGGATGATATGCGTATTAGCCCAGAGATTTTGAAGGCACAAGGTCAAATTGCTAAAGCAGGCGGTCGTGACCAAATCGAATTCAACTTCTCCCGTGCTGCTGAAATGACAAAAGTAGGGGATAAACGCTTACTTGAAATGTACAATGCACTTCGCCCTTATCGTTCTTCTAAACAAGAATTATTGGCGATGGCTGATGAATTAGAAAGAGAATATGGCGCTGTGATTTGTGCTGATTTCGTTCGTGAAGCAGCTGAAAATTATGAACGCCGTAAAAAATTAAAAGGTGATAACTAAGAGTTAGGAGTTAAGCATATGAAGCGAGTCGTTGGTATTGATATAGGAAATTCTACAACTGAATCAGCCTTAGCGGAAATTCACGAGTCTGGTGAAGTTCGTTTCCTAGGGTCGGCCATTGCTGATACGACTGGCATTAAGGGGACGAAGGATAATATTCAAGGTTTATTTGCTTCCCTTCGACAATTAGTCGCAAAAACGGGCTTGTCCTTGCAGGACATCGATTTAATACGTATCAATGAAGCTACCCCGGTTATTGGCGATGTGGCGATGGAAACAATTACGGAGACTATTATTACCGAATCAACGATGATCGGTCATAATCCAAAAACCCCTGGTGGCCTTGGTATTGGTGTGGGTCAGACGGCTCATATTTTACAACTGCTAGATAAACCTATGACTGAGGACTACATCGTAGTAGTACCGAAAGAAATAGATTTTCAACTGGTCGCTGAATTGATTAACGCCTATGTAGTTAAAGGGTATCGCATTACAGGTGCTATATTACAAGCCGATGATGGCGTGCTCGTAGCTAATCGTTTACAACAACCTATTCCTATTATTGATGAAGTAGCCTTTGTAGATAAAGTACCACTTGGTATGTTAGCAGCTGTAGAAGTAGTTGAGCCAGGTAAAGTTATTTCCCAATTGTCTAATCCTTATGGCATTGCTACCGTGTTTAAACTGTCTGCTGAAGAGACCAAGAATATTGTACCTATAGCAAGAGCTCTCATTGGTAATCGGTCAGCCGTAGTAATTAAAACTCCAGCTGGGGATGTAAAAGAGCGGGTAATTCCCGCTGGCTCGGTGGTTGTTAGTGGTGATGGTCGCACTGTATCAGTGGATATATCGGCAGGGGCGGAACAGATTATGGCCACCCTTGGACAAGTATCGAAAATTGAAAATGTATGTGGCGAAGCTGGCACCAATGTAGGCGGTATGCTTGAAAAAGTACGTCAAACTATGGCTAATTTGACGAATAAATCACCAAATGAAGTGTTTATTGAAGACTTATTAGCCGTAGATACGTCAGTACCTATTAATGTAAAAGGGGGGCTCGCTGGAGAGTTCTCCATGGAACAAGCAGTAGGCATTGCTTCGATGGTAAAATCAGATCATTTACAGATGGAGATTATTGCTAAAGAAGTAGAGCGAGAATTGCGCATTCCTGTTGAAATTGGTGGCCAAGAAGCGGAGTCGGCTATTCTGGGTGCACTAACAACACCAGGCACAGAAACACCGCTGGCGATTCTTGACTTAGGTGCTGGTTCAACTGATGCTTCTATTATGGGACCTGATGGCAAGGTAAAAGCGATTCATTTAGCCGGTGCTGGTAATATGGTAACCATGTTAATTAACTCGGAGCTTGGCTTAGAAGATATTCATTTAGCAGAAAGTATTAAGAAATTCCCGTTAGCAAAGGTAATTAGTGTGTACCACATTCGTCATGAAGATGGCAATGTGCAGTTCTTTACGGATCCATTACCAGCGTCGTTATTTGCTAAGACTGTTATTGTAACAGACGAAGGACTTGTACCGATTGAAGGCGACATGTCCATGGAAAAAATAAAGATTGTGCGACAGACTGCTAAAGAACGTGTATTTGTAACTAATTCCTTACGTGCTCTTCGTGCTGTAAGTCCAACGCACAATGTACGAGATATTCCATTTGTAGTTATTGTAGGTGGTTCTGCATTAGACTTTGAAGTACCACAACTAGTAACAGATGCCTTATCTCATTACAATTTAGTGGCTGGACGAGGTAATGTACGGGGCACAGAAGGAGCTCGTAACGCAGTAGCTACAGGACTTATCTTAGCCTATGCAAAGGAACGGAGGCGATAAATATGGAACTTGTCATTACGGCAAAGCCAACCATTATGATTTATTACCACCGTGGTGTAGGGATGGATCAATTTCAAGATGTCTTATATGGCATTGAAGAAGAAGGGATTCCCTATACTTTAGAAGAACGAGCTACTAGTAGCGAAGTGCTTACTATGGCTGATGAAGCATCACATGTATCTGCTTTGTCAGTAGGCTTAGGTTGCACAGCGGATACCTTAGTATTGAGTTATAAAAACTTGCCACCGGAACAGTTTATGTATCGGTTGCAATCGTATAAAAATGAGCGGCAAGCCATGCGGGCGTTGGGGGCCAATGCAGCTCGCTTAGTAAAGGGAAATCCCTTTAAGTCCGACCCCAGATTGGAGGTGGCATTTTGAAAGACGCATTAGGACTTGTAGAAGTAGCTGGTTTAGCAACGGCGATTCATGTAGCGGATGCCATGGTAAAGTCAGCTAATGTGGTTATTATTGATATCGAAAAAGCGAAAGGCAGCGGTTGGATGACCGTGAAGGTTCGCGGCGATGTAGGCGCGGTACAGGCTGCCGTTCAAGCTGGGGCAGCACAAGCAGAGCAATTTGGTCATTTAATTGCTCAAAAAGTAATTCCAAGACCGGCAGAAGGTTTGGATGCTTGGTTGTTAGCAAGTGGCGGTAATGCTGTATTACAAGGGTTTGCTGAAGAAACTACAGCTGATGACACAAAGGCAAACACTGATGTTTCAAAGACTGCTGTTAAAAAACCAAAGGCAACAGTTGAGAAGCCAAAGGCAACGGCTGATAAGCCAAAGGTGGTTGATGAGGCTAAGGCAGCTAAAACAGATATGCCAGCTACAGCGAAGGTAGAAGCTGCTACCGAACTAGATGAAACAAAGAGTGCATTGCTAGAGGTGTTTAAGCCAGGTAGTACGGCTAAAGCAGAAGCTAAGTCAACTACGGCTACAAGCAAATCTAGTACGGCGACTAAATCAAGTGCAACGGCATCAGGCACTGCTAGTAAGGCAAGTAGTACGGCTAAAGCTACTAGTAGTACAACACCTAAAGGGGCACCGAAAAAAAGACCTAGTCGCGCTAAAACAACGAAGCCAAAGGCATAAGCCTTCGGTATATACAAATAGTAAAGATGTTTTAAAGGAGGATTTACAATGAATAATGCATTAGGCATGGTAGAAACAAAAGGATTAGTAGGCGCTATTGAAGCGGCTGACGCAATGGTAAAAGCAGCAAATGTAACGTTGACTGGCTATGAAAAAATCGGTTCTGGTTTAGTAACTGTTATGGTTCGTGGTGATGTTGGGGCTGTTAAAGCAGCTGTTGATGCTGGTTGTGCAGCAGCTAGCAAAGTGGGTGAAGTGGTATCCACTCATGTAATCCCTCGTCCTCATGGCGATGTAGAAGGCATTTTAGTTAAATAATAACGTATAAAGGATGTAATTATGGATAGAGATGCTTTAAAAGCGCTCATTCGTCAAGTTATCCAAGAAGCACAAACGCCAGTGATTCCTATTGGTATATCTAATCGACATATCCATTTGAGTCAAGCTGATTATGATCATTTATTTCCTCATGTAACATTGGAGCGAAAAAAGGATTTGAAACAGCCTGGCGAGTTTGCCTCAGAGCAGGTAGTAACCTTAGTGGGACCTAAGAATGAAATCACTAAGGTTCGCCTCTTAGGGCCTTTGCGCAAAGAGTCACAAGTTGAAATTTCTATGACCGATGCTCGTACCTTAGGTGTGAATCCACCAATCGTATTATCGGGACATTTGGAAACAGCAGTGCCGATTACGCTTAAAACAGAGCATGCGCAATTGACCTTACCTTGCTGTATTGTGGCGAAACGACATATTCATGTGAATGCAGAGGATGCGCCTAAATTAGGCGTTACCAATGGTGAATCAGTAGCTGTGCGGGTGCGAACTGATCAACGAACAACGGTGTTTGAAGATGTGATTATTCGCGTATCCCCTAACTATGTGACTGAAATGCACTTGGATACAGATGAGGCGAATGCAGCTCAAGTAGGAAATGACACGACAGCAACAATTATAAGGTAGGTGGCAAGTATGCGAAGCATAGACGAAGTGAATGAATTATTGGCAGCGTTTAACCAATGTGTGTTAGAAGGCGCTACACGGACAATTTCAGAAAAAGAAGCCCATACATTACGTGTAGGTATTGATCTTGGAACATCTTCTATCGTAATTGCCGTAGTAGATGCACAGGGGCTGCCTGTATATGGCGCTTTGGAATATGCAAAAGCAGTACGTGATGGATTAGTAGTAGATTATATAGGGGCTGTTACGATTACAAGACAGTTAAAAGCTAAAGCGGAAGAGGCACTAGGTTGTACTTTGACTAGAGCAGCGGCAGCCGTACCACCAGGCACATTAGGTAAAAATAAAGATGTAGTAGGCCATGTATTAGAAGGTGCTGATTTTGAAGTATCCGCTATATACGATGAACCAACGGCTGCAGCTAATGTGCTTGGCTTAGTTAATGGGGCTGTGGTTGATGTAGGTGGTGGCACGACTGGTATTACCATCATTAAACGGAGTAAAGTTAGCTATACCGTTGATGAACCAACTGGGGGCTCTCATATGACATTGGTGTTAAGTGGGAGTTATGGACTTTCTCAAGATGAAGCAGAGGTATTAAAGCGTGATGCTTCACGAGAACGAGAAGTGTATCCCTTGGTACGGCCAGTGGTTGAAAAAATGGCTATTATTTCCGCCAATGCTTTGGTAACTGGTAAATATCGTAAGAATGGTCCTGTACATGTAGTCGGTGGTGCTACGAACTTCACTGAATTTGCCGATACTTTTAAAAAGGTGCTGGGACGTGAGGTGATTAAGCCTCTATATCCGGAATTTGTAACACCTTTAGGAATTGCCTTAGGCAGTTCGTAGAGGCTCTGAAACAGAGGTAATTATGGACGAACTTATTGCAGTAGTACTCAAACGCTTGCAGGCGCGAATGGAAAGCCAAGGCACAGTAGACTTGGCTGACGAAAGCCAGCTTGTTGAAACTATTCTGCTTCGTCATCAGCGTATCGAAGTGACAGGTGTAACCCAGGCCCATTTGGAGGCATTAGTACAACGCCAGCCAGGTCCTTGGTTAACTTGGTTAGATCAAGCGATTGCCTATGGTTGTGAAATTACATTAGTCACGACTATGGCTGTAAATCAACAATGGAATCCACATATGGTGTTAGCTTGGCCACTTCGTTTTATGGATAAACAAGGACGGACAGTATATAGTTTTAAGGAGCGGATAATTAGTGCGTCAGCGATTCGTACCTGCAAGACGAAGTCCGTTATTCTTAAATTTTGTGGACAACGATTCACCGCCTTAGGGTTTGACGAATTGCGGTCCCGCCAGCTGGAATGTGTAGAAGGGACGAAACGATATGCAGACTGGTAGAGTAATAGGTAGTATTGTATCAACACAAAAGCATGATTCCTTAGTAGGCTTAAAGCTTATGATTGTACAATACGTAGATGGCAACCAAGAACCGTTACCTTCCTATGAAGTGGCGGCCGACACGGTGAGCGCGGGGATTGGTGAATATGTGTTATTAACACGTGGTTCGTCAGCACGTCATGTGTTTGGCGATGGACAAAATAATAATAGTGCTGTAGATTGCGCTATTGTTGGTATTATTGATAGTTTTGATAAGTGAGGAGGCCAGCCATGGCAATTTACACAAAAACTGGCGACAAAGGTACGACAGGACTCTTTGACGGCACTCGTGTAGCAAAGAACTCAGAACGAGTGAATACATATGGTACGCTTGACGAGTTAAATGCGCACTTAAGTGTGTGTGAAAAGCTGGTTCGGTATCCAGAAACGAAAACTATCTTACATCGGTTACAAGGCTTGCTTTTTCAGCTTTGTGCAGAAGTAGCGACAGTGGATCAAGCTAAATTACAACAATATAGCACCCTCGTTAGCGAGGCGGATATAAAAGAGCTAGAAGCAATCATTGATCGCTATACGCAAGCCTTGCCACCGCTTAGAAGTTTTATATATCAAGGTAATAATTTAGCTGCTGCAGAATTGCATGTAGCTCGTACAGTATGTCGTAGAGCAGAGCGCATGCTCAATGGGATGCGACAAGGTGAACCAGTAAGACCAACAGCGTTGGCTTTTGTAAATCGCCTATCTGATTGTATTTATACCTTAGCTCGTATGGAAGACTTTATCTTTCACGTAGATGAAATTGTAACAAAAGTAGTAGCAAAAATAGAACAATTACCGGCTGAAGATGTCAGTAAAGGTGATTCAATACAACTTAGCTCAACAGAGATAGGTAAGACAGATGTAGTGCCAGCGACCTTTGGGCAGGCTAGTGCGTTAGATAGTAATGAGGAAGCACAAGTGCTGCGGCGTATGGCACAACAATTATTGGAAGGTGCCACTGCAAAAAGTGAAGCTATAGGCGTACCTGTAGTGATTGCCATTGTGGATCGTCATGGTAATCCCGTGTTGACGTATCGCATGGTAGATGCTTTGTTAGTAAGTACTGATATTGCCGAAGGCAAAGCGTATACAGCAGTAGCACTTAAATGTAAGACTGAACAACTAAATGAAGTAACTCAGCCAGGTGCTGAGTTATATCAAATAGAATCTATGGTTACACGCCCCTTAGTAACATTTGGTGGCGGGTTTCCCTTGACAGTGGCAGGGCGAATTATAGGCGGTCTCGGCATTAGTGGCGGGACAGTGGCTGAAGATATTGCTATTGGAAAGTATGCCATGGATTACATGGAGGCTAATTATGGAAAATAGACAAGAATTAGAACGCATGATTCGCTCAATGGTAATGAGCATGATGAACGGCACCGATACAGGCGCTGCTGTTAGTGAAGGGGCGTTACCTGACGAACCAGGTGTTTTTACAACTGTAAATGCAGCTGTAGCAGCTGCTAAACAAGCGCAAATTCAATTTGAAGAATGTACCTTAGCAACGCGTAGCAAAGCGATTGAAGCAATTCGCCAAGGGATGCGTCCGCTAGTGAATAAATTGGCTCAAATGACCTATGAAGAAACTGGCATGGGACGGGTGGCCGATAAAATTATTAAATTAAACTTAACAATTGATAAAACGCCAGGTGTAGAGGATTTAAAGACAGAATGTGAAACAGGCGATAATGGTATGACTTTATATGAATTATCTCCTTATGGCGTTATTGGCGCTGTTACACCAAGTACCAACCCAAGTGAAACTTTGATTTGTAATGCTATTGGTATGTTGGCAGCGGGCAATGCTATTTTCTTTAGTGTACATCCTGGGGCTAAGCAATTATCCCGTTGGTTGGTAAGCCAATTGAATCGTATTGTAGCCGATGCTATTGGTATTAATAACTTAATTGTTACCATTGCAGAACCTTCTATTGAAGCAGCTCAAGAAATGATGGTACATCCAGATATTCCGTTATTAGTAGTAACAGGTGGCCCTGGGGTAGTACATCAAGCTTTATGCAGTGGCAAGAAGGTTATTGGCGCTGGTGCTGGTAATCCACCAGCTTTTGTTGATGAAACAGCAGATATTCGTAAAGCAGCTCAAGATATTGTAATGGGGGCTAGCTTTGATAATAATATTCTCTGCATTGCTGAAAAAAGTGTAGTAGCTATTCGTTCTATCGTTGATCAGTTAATTAGTGAAATGAAACTGGCAGGAGCGATCCTCATTGAGAAGGAAGAAGAGATTCAGAAGTTACTTGATATTACACTACAAAAAAATGAGACACCAAGCCGTAAATATGTAGGTCGTAATGCAGGTGTTATCTTACGTGATGCTGGTATTGAAGTAGATGGTGATCCTCGTTTGATTATTATGAAAACGGATAAACATCATCCATTCGCTACGATTGAAATGCTTATGCCAATTTTACCAATCATAACAGTAGATAGCTTTGAAGAAGGGTTAGCTACAGCGTTATTCTTAGAAGCAGGCTTGCATCATACAGCTACTATGCATTCCTTAAATATGGAGCGCCTTAATAAAATGGCACGGGCTATGAAAACATCTATTTTTGTTAAGAATGGCCCATCTTATGCTGGTCTTGGCTATAACGGAGAAGGCACTACAACCTTTACGATTGCTACACCAACTGGGGAAGCGACTACTTCGGCTCGTCATTTTGCGCGTCGCCGTCGTTGCTGCTTAACTACAGGCTTCCAAATCCGCTAGGAGGTAGTCTCATGAATAAATGGACCTTTCCTACGCAAATCTATGCAGGTGAAGATGCCTTATTGCGTTTAAGTCATTTTAAGCAAGAAAAAATTCTAGTTGTATGTGATCCGTTTTTAGAAGGGACGGCTAATTTAGAAGAAGTATTAAATTTGATGCGTCCTCATAATGCGGTAAGTGTATATACTGACGTAGTTCCTGACCCGCCTATTGGGCATGTGGTAAAAGGGGTAGAGTTAGTACAACAGCAGCAACCATCCGTGGTAGTGGCCATTGGTGGTGGTTCCGCTATTGATTTAACGAAAGCGATATTATATTTTGTTCGCAAAATGGGCTATCAAGGGGTTCGTCATTTTACAGTAGTACCTACAACCAGTGGTACTGGCTCTGAAGTGACCTCCTTTGCAGTGATTACAGACCCGCAATCACAGACAAAGTATCCCATTGTAGATGATAGTTTATTGCCACAAGAAGCAATTCTAACACCTTTATTTGTGAAAACAGCACCACCAAAGGTAACGGCCTATAGTGGTATGGATGTATTAGTTCATGCCATTGAAGCCCTCGTGGCTAAAGGAGCCAATCATTTTACCGATGCGTTAGCAGAAAAAGCATTGGCATTAGTATTTACATACTTGCCTAAGTGCTTTGCACCAGCTGCTACAGAAGCCAATCGGATGGCTATGCATGAAGCCTCTTGCATGGCTGGGCTAGCTTTTAATCAAGCGGGGTTAGGGATTACTCACGCTTTGGCGCATCAATTAGGTGGTCAATTCCATATTCCTCATGGATTAGCAAATACAATGTTAGTAGCACGCGTGGTTATGTTTAATGCTTTTCACGATGAAACTGCGTATAAAAAATATGTCCAGCTAGCAAAGAAGCTCGGCTTTGCAGAGGCTGATGAAGATTCGCGGGATGCTTTAGTGGCATTAGTAAAAGCAATTTTAAATTTGGCCCGTTCTTTGGAGTGCCCGCTCAATATTACGGCAGCTGCTTCAGTTTCGGCCCAAGAAGCAAGACAGAAAGTATCAGCTATGGCGGCTAAAGCATTACAAGATATGACCTATCAAACGAATCCATATGCCGCTTCGCAAGATGATTTGGAAAATCTATTATTGATGATTATGTAAGGAGCCGCGTATGGACACAACACAAATCCTGATTAGTGAATTTATTGGTACGGCTGTATTAATGGCATTTGGCAGTGGTACAAATGCTTCTGTTTTACTGAAAAATACATTGGCAAAGGCTTTTAACCCGAATTGGATGACGATTATGTTTGGTTGGGCCTTTGGGGTTGCCTTTGCGGTGTATATTGGGATTGCCCTAGGTGGCCCTGCTCATTTGAATCCTGCTTTGACAATAGCATTAGCTGCTGGTGGCATGTTCCCATGGGACCATGTATTACCAGTTAGTTTAGCTCAAATTGCAGGTGCCTTTATGGGTTCGGCTTTGGTTATGCTACATTATTATCCTCATTTTAAACAGACGAAAGAGGACGAAGGTAATGTGGTAGGGATTTTTGCTACAGCACCAACTAGTGATAATCGTGTGCTAAACGTAATTTCTGAAATTATTGCAACCTTTATGTTTATGCTCGCTATTTTATGCTTAGGCAAAATGGGGGATGGTTTATTCCCGTTTATCGTAGGTGTTTT
Source organism: Veillonella intestinalis (assembly GCF_943192895.1). NCBI lineage: Bacteria > Bacillati > Bacillota > Negativicutes > Veillonellales > Veillonellaceae > Veillonella > Veillonella intestinalis. The sequence goes on from NZ_CALPCB010000008.1 coordinate 77,000, forward strand.
AGTAGCTTCTATTGGTTTATCGTTCGGTTCAACTACAGGGTTTGCGTTAAATCCAGCTCGTGATTTCGGGCCTCGTTTAGCCTATACTATTTTGCCAGTACCAAATCGTGGTGCGACAAATTGGGCGTATGCGTGGGTGCCAATCATTGGGCCAATTATCGGTGCTAGTGCAGCTGTAGGTTTATTCTTAGCGATTGCACCTAAATAGTTAGTAATAGACTAGATAATTTGCTAAATTAATCTAAGTCTAAGACTATATATTTGTGATGGGTCTGTAATATAAAACCTCCCAAAAGTAGCGTTTGCTAATTTATATTACAGGCCATCATTTAAGATAATTACAAGTCATCATAATGAGATATTAATAGGGACACATATTGGTAGAAAGGATATATGTATGGATTTTTTAGAAGCAGTTGAAAACAAACAACGTATTATCCAAGAGTTTGTACCTGGTAAACAGGTTACGATTGCACATATCATTGCCAATCCAAAACCTGAATTATTCCGTAAAATGGGATTGGAAGAAAAGCAGCGTAGTGCTATTGGTATTTTAACAATTACTCCTGGTGAAGGGACTATCATTGCTGCAGATATTGCTACTAAAGCAGCAGGCATTGAATTGGGATTTGTGGATCGCTTTTCAGGCGCCTTGTTAATTACTGGGGATGTATCGAGCGTAGAGTCTGCTATGAAGGGTGTTATTGATGGGTTAGATAAAATTTTAGGTTTTTTCCCTACAAAAATTACGCGTACCTAGTTTAATGTTGATTGTATGGTGTAGTATGGATAATATAATCTAATATGGATAGTATAAATCTGTATAGATACGTATAATTTAGTGTGGATTATATCGACTGATTATTAGTGTAATGCTTATAAATGTTGTATTATGTGTACTTTGCAATAGGTATTCATAGTAATTCTGTAGTATAATAAATAGGTGATTTAAGTGATACCATATCGACTTAGATTGTGAGGTGATTATATGGAACAGGCGCTAAAGACTGTAATTATGGTAGGACGTACGGAGGTTGGTAAAACAACACTAGCTAATACATTGATGTATGGTAGTCCTGAAGCCTTAAAAACACAATCGATTGGTCGAATTGGGTCGATTATTGATACGCCAGGCGAGTTTATTGAAAATCCAATCTATTATCGGGCTATTTTATTAAGTGCCTATGATGCGGATATAGTATTGTTTTTGAATGAAGCTAACGAATCGGAAAGCATCTTTCCTCCTAATTTTGCAGCCTCTTTTAATCGTGAGGTTATTGGAGTTGTAACGAAAGTAGATTTAGGGGGCGACGTAACTAGAGCTCGCAAGAATTTGGAAGCTGCTGGCGTAAAAACAATTTTTGAGATTTCCGTACATGATACTGAATCAGTACAGCGTTTACGTGACTATATTGCGCAGGATAAAGAAGCGTAAGAAAAGTATAGAATGAGCTGTATTATTTATTGTAGTTTGTATGGGATGGATAGATAAGACCTATATTTTTATTAAGCGTAACTATTAGTAGTGGATATGATGGTGGTAACGAATGAATTTTAAGCAAAACTTAGCAAGTGTATTAGCTGGTGCCTACAAGTTAGATTATCGTTGGCTCCACATTAAAGATGATGAAATTTTTATTTATAAAGATGTAAACGATACAGGTGAAACACCGCTAGCTTTACATTTTGATCCTAGCTTTAATCAGCAGGTGATTGCTCTTTGTAAAGAGACTGTTGGTTCTATTAGTGAACCAATTTTGATTAATACAATTTTAGAAGCTCATTGTGCGGCAGAAGCGCATGAAATTTATTATGATGAAACCTTATACGCACAAAAGGCTATGGCTATTCGACATAAGCCAAATGAATTGACCGCTATTTGTGAAACGGGGGAACGTTATTTATTAACCTTGAATGGTGTTGTAAAAACAAACCCTGGTGATTGGGTAATTCGAGGGGTAAATGGTGAAGAATATCCTTGTGACCCTGAGATTTTTAAAATGCTCTACGATGTAATGGATGATGCTAAATAATCACCTTACTATTTAACTTTGTATATTCAGGCACTGGCCGTATAGGCGAGTGCCTTTTTTGATACATAAAACGCCCTTCTCGTGGATTTGATTCGTGCGAATTAATCTTTGAGAAGGGCTTTGTTATATTTGTTATATTGTTGTATATCTAGTATATTACTATATTGCTATATACCTATTCTGGTTTATGGACAAGAACTTTTTCTGTATCGATATGAGGAATCTTGTGGAAATATTCTTGTGCATATTCTAAATCTTCAGGCGTATTAATGTCGATGAAGATATCCGCTTCTAAGGTGTTTTCTTTTAATGGTAATTGAAGTAGCGGCACTTCTTTGTAGAAAGAGTGTAGAAGTTTTTCACCAGCTTCGATTTTTTCTTTCATGATTGGTAAGAGCTGGCGATTATAAATAGCGTGTAAGCAAATATCCTTACCATTAAGCATTGGCACAACTACTTGTGCTACTCCTTGGCTTTCTACCATGCGATCTAACACCACTAAAGACAAGAATGGCATATCTACGCCAATAACAAAGATATTTTCTGCATTACAGTGCTCAAAGGCGGTAGCTACAGCGCCTAGGGTATTGTGACCAGGATAGTTATCTTCCACTACATTAGCGTCTTTTAAAGGTTCGAAGCGATCGAAGAGGGTCTTATTATCGGTAACAATAATGGGATCCTTTTCAAAGGAAAAAGCAAGCATTGTGTAGATAGTTTCGATTAGAGTTTGATCGCCAAATTTGGCAAATACTTTATTGTACCCCATGCGAGAACTGTTGTGGCCTGCTAAGATAACCGGTTGTAAACTTGATAATTTTTCATACATAATAATAACCCCCTTTATATTGTGTGTCTAATTTAATGATACCATAAACGCATAATTAAAATAAAGAAAAATCATGATGAAATTATGAGTTATGGTATAAATTTTGCATAATAGTACACAGGTAAGGGGGTTATATGAGAATAAGGTATACTCGAAATATAAAGTTGAAAATCACTTTTAATAGTAAGCCCATAAGGAACTATTAGTCATTATGTTGCTTAGTGGAGGCTGTATCTCTCAGATTGGTGGCTAAGTTGGTAATTACTTGTCGGATGTTTTAAAACGTAGTGTAAAGGTTGTGCCTTGACCAGGTTCACTTTTTACAGCGACAGAGCCACTATGAATTTCCATGATATGTTTTACTAAAGCAAGACCTAAACCACTGCCTTCGCGCTTGCTATTACGACTTGGATCAGCTTGGTAGAAGCGTTCGAATATACGGCTTTGTTTATCCTTAGGGATACCAATGCCTTCATCTGTAATAGTGACGATAGTAAACCCTTCTTTTAATTCCATATCAACAACTATGTGATTATCTATAGTTTTGCTAAATTTGATAGCGTTGTCAAAGAGATTAATGAAAACCTCTTCTACTAATTTAGGAGACATGAGAAAAGCGGGGCTTTCCCCAGTCATAGCTAAGGTAATATTCTTCCCTTGGCGCTTTGTAGCTAGTTGTTGCCAAGCTGAATTGATAACTGAACGAAGGGACGTTTTTTCAAATAAAACTTCGGAGCCTCCATCTTCAATACGGGAGAGTTTTAAGATAGTATCAATTAACTCTTGCATATGAAGGGCTGCCGTATGAATGTGGCCTCCTAGAACGGTAGCATCGTCTTTATTTGGATACATACCCTTGGCTAAAATTTCAGAGTAACCACTAATAGTAGTTAGTGGCGTTTTTAATTCATGAGATACATTAGACGTGAATTCATGACGTCGTTGTTGCTCTAAGTAGCTTTGGGTAATATCTGAAATGATGATTAAGAGACGGCCTTTGTAACGATCATCTTCTGTGATATGGAAGACGATACGGAAATGTTGGTTATCCTTGTGAAGTAAGTATTCACCGCCTTGATGTTTGCGCATCGCATTGATTACATGTTTACGCCAGTCTACGTCATCCGTCAGGAGCAATAAGGATTCACCATGTAATTCCGTTTTATAATTTAAAAATTCTTTTAAATGTTCGTTATAAGTAATAATGGTACCATCAAGTTCTGCTAGTAATAAGCCTTCCGCCATTTCTTCCATGATGGAACGAAGGGTGTTTTTCTCTGCTTGTAAACGAACGATCATGGCCTCTAGCTCATTCTTTTGGAAGGATAGACGAGAGAGTAGCGGTGTAATTTCAGTATAGGCTTCATCGATAACTAGTTTGGTATCACTATGTGAAGTCCAAGCTTTTACAATTTCTTCAATTGGATAGATGGCATCTGCCGTCCAACGACGTGCTAATAGATAACAGCCACCCGACATGAGCACGAAGAGAGCTAAGAGGCCAGGGGCCGCATCGATAATTACTTTATATACAGTAGAGCCATTACGTGATACTCGTAGAATGGAGTTGTCTGGTAAACGTAAGGCTTCATAGTAGCTAATGGAATGTAATGTTGCAGAATCACGAATATCACTACCTTCGCCTTTGAGAATAGCCTGTGCTATTTCAGGGCGCTGGAGATGATTATCCATGGTTTCTGCATCGTGAGAAGAATCATAGAGGACTTTGCCTTCATAGGAAATCCAAGTAATGCGCAAAGTATTATTGGTGGATTTAGTAATGGCAGCTAATCTCTCTGGCGTCAAAGTACCGGTAGAGGCGATAATTTTGCCTTCTGTGTAAAGGACAGTACGAAAATCATCTTTCCAGTTATTATAGAATAGGTAGCTTAAAATAACGGTACTTACGACTAGACTTAACATACCTAAACCAAAGAGAGCCCGGAAAAATTTCTGTCTCATATGGTGGCCTCCCAGCGGTAGCCAATACCGCGCACTGTTTTAAGGTGACGACCTGCGGTACCCAAATGTTGGCGTAGGGTAACGACGTGCATATCTACGGTTCGAGATTCCCCTTCATAGGAGAAGCCCCACACCACTTCCATTATGCGTTCACGAGAAAGGGCAATCCCTGTATTTTCCATAAAGTATAAAAGAAGTTCATATTCTTTTAGGGTTAAAGTAATCGGTTGATCTTCATAGGTGACAATGCGGCTATCTTTGTCGAGGACTAAGTTGCCACAGGTGAGAATTGATTTTTTTGGTGGGGCTGTAGGGCGAGTGCGCCGTAGTAAAGCTTTAATTCGAGATACTAATTCAACAACACCGAAGGGTTTTGAAATATAATCATCGGCACCACCATCAAGGCCTTGAACCACATCAATTTCTGATGTTTTGGCAGTAATCATAATAATAGGTAAGTCTGTTGTATCAGGGCGTTCGCGAAGTTTATGCAAGATAGAGAGCCCATCTTCTCCTTCTAGCATAATATCCAGTAAGACAAGTTGAGGTCGGCGTTCTTCTAAGGCTGCCCAGAAAGGACTGCTCGACTCGAAGGTGCCGACCTCAAAGCCCTGCCCACTTAGTACATAGGAGATAAGACCGCGGATGCTATCTTCATCTTCTACACAATAGATTAAAGGCTGGGTTTGTTTCATAGTAATCTCCTTATTGATGTAGAAAAAAAGGAACGAACTGCATTGAGTTCGTTCCGGGGCGAGTCATTAACCGAAGCGACCATTAATGTAGTCTGCCGTTTTTGGCTGAGTTGGTTCGGTAAATATTGTCTTCGTTTTATTATATTCTATCAAATCTCCCATCAAGAAGAAAGCAGTTTTATCAGAAATACGGGCTGCTTGTTGCATATTATGCGTTACAATAACGATAGTATAGTCTTCTTTGAGCTCTAAAGCTAGTTCTTCAATCTTAGCTGTAGAGATAGGATCTAGGGCACTAGTTGGTTCGTCCATGAGGATAACGTCAGGGCGAGTAGCCAACGTGCGGGCAATACAAAGACGTTGTTGCTGACCGCCAGATAGGCTAAGGGCACTTTTGTGCAAACGGTCTTTTACTTCATTCCATAAGGAGGCTTGGGTCAAGCTTTTTTCCACGATTTCATCGAGTTCACTAGCTTTAGTGATACCTTGCAAACGAGGGCCAAAAGCTACATTGTCATATAAGCTTTGAGGGAATGGATTTGGTTGTTGGAATACCATGCCTACACGGTGGCGTAGCACGATAGGTTCCATATCGGCGTAAATATCTTCTCCTTCGAGTAAGATTTTACCTTTTACTGTTACATTCCCTTCTAAGTCATTCATGCGGTTTAAAATACGTAAGAATGTAGATTTACCGCAACCGGAAGGACCGATTAAGGCTGTAATTTCATTCTTTTTAATATCCATGTTGATATTTTTTAAGGCATGGAAGGAACCATAGAAAAAGTCTAAATTTTCTACAGTGAAAGCGTTGCCACGAGCTTCGTTAGCGATAGCTTTTGCTTGTGTATTAACAAGTACTTGTGGGTTAGGCATTACAACTTCAGAAATTTCCATTATTTATTCTCTCCTAAGTTTTTACGATTAAGGTGACGGCTTAAGGCACGAGCACCGATACTAAATGTGAATACAAGGGCTAATAATAAGAGGGCGCTCAAGTTGGCCATAGCTTCGGCATTAGATGCAAGCGATTCACTACGGGAGGCCCAAATTTGTAAGGCTAAGGTTTCACCAGAACGGAATGGGTTAAAAGCGTTGGTAGGTGAGGTAATATCTGTACTTGCCCAATTAATATCAGTACTCATACCTGCTGTAAACATAAGTGCCGCAGCTTCACCGAATACACGACCAGCGGCTAAGATAATCCCTGTAATAATGGCTGGGAAAGCGGCTGGTAGTAATACACGACTAATCGTTTGCCATTTGGTAGCGCCTAAGCCATAACTACCTTTTGCATAAGATGGTGGTAAGGCACGCAAGGCGTCTTCTGTAATGGTAGCGATAAGCGGTAAGGTTAAGATAGATACTGTTAAAGCACCAGCAAATAGATTCCATTGTGAGTTGGTCATGATGATAAATACGAGGTAACCAAACAAACCAAGTACGATGGAAGGTAAGGAGGATAAGGTTTCAATGGATATACGCATAATCCGTTGTGCTTTACCTTCAGTAGCATATTCTGCCATATAGATGCCACCACCGATACCGAGTGGTACGCTGATAAGAAGGGCTAAAAATACTAGGTAGACTGTGTTGAACAATTGATTGCCGATCCCCGTTGGCGAAAAGGCTAACAGTTCCAGTTTGAAATCGCTTAGGGCGTTCCACGCAATGTGACCTACAAAGGCGAGTAATAAGAGTAAGACAGCACCGGCTAAGCCGTGGAGGACTAGGGTGATAAGTCTATCGGTGGATAAGGCCCGCTGACGAGGAGCGGGGATGGCTTTACTTGCTCTCACTGAGGGCGCCTCCTTTAGATGTAATGTAACGGATTAGAAGAATAAAGAGTAAGGAAATAATAAAGAGTAAAAGGGCCATAGTCCATAAGGCCATATTATATTCACTGCCTTCCATAGTACCGCCCATATCAGCAGCAATAGCACTCGTTAAGTTAACCGTAGGGTCAAGGAGTGAGGTTGGAAAGGCTTTCATCTTACCAATAACCATAGCAACCGCTAAAGCTTCACCAAAGGCACGTGCTAGGCCTAAGACAACGCCTGCTAAGATACCATGCTTAGCTACTGGCAAAACGATTTTGTAAATTACTTCCCAACGCGTAGCGCCTAGGCCATAGGCCCCTTGGCGGTAGGTTTTGGGAACACTGTTAATAGCATTCATCGTTACAGATGTAATCGTTGGAAAAATCATGAGTGCTAAAACGATGGAAGCAGCTAATACAGAAAAACCACTATGCGCATCGGTGTATTTTTGAATGAAAGGAACAAGAATAGTAAGGCCTAACCAACCATAGATGATTGAAGGAATTCCTACAAAAATTTCAATCACTGGTTGCCAGAATTTACGGCCTAGGCTAGGTGTGATTTCTGCCATATAAATGGCGAGTGCAATACTGATTGGAGTTGCCATCAATAATGCAAGGGCACAGGTAATAAGAGAGCCGACAATGTAAATGCCGGCTCCAACGTGGCCACCCCCGTCGAGCGTGTCGGCGGGTTGCCACTGCGTAGAAAATAGGAATTCTGAAAGACTGTGCCCGTAGATCGTAAAGGTCCCGGTACCGCGATAGAGCAAGAAGATCCCGATAGCTGCGGTTACGACTAACAAGAAGAGACCTGTACCTTTGATTACGTAACGCCAAATTCGATCGGCGCGAAGCGTGCTTTCAATGTTCATCTATTATTTCTCCGTTTTCACTTTAGAGGCTACACCGTAACCTTTGGATTCTAACACTTTACCGTATTCATCAGACATGATGAAATCTAAGTATGCTTTTTGTAATGCATTAGGTTCCCCTTTAGTGTACATGTGTTCAAAGCCCCATACTTTGTAAGAACCGTTGTAACTATTTTCAAGAGTTGGTGCTACACCATCGATGGAGATAGCAGCTACGCTTGAGTTATTTAATAGATAAGGTAAGGCTACATAACCGATAGCACCTGGTGTGTTGGAAATGCTTTGGATAAGTGCACCAGAATCATCTGTTTCTAAGGATTTGTTAGATGCTTCTTGGTTTTTATCAAGGGCAAATTCAGAGAAGAGTGCGCGTGTACCAGAAGTAGATGGACGAGTTACAAGAACTACGTTTTGATCAGGACCGCCTACATCTTTCCAGTTAGTTACTTTGCCAGTGAAGATATCGATTAATTGTTCTTTAGATAAGTTTGGCACTGCTTTAGCAACATCTTTGTTTGCTACAGCAGCTACAGTTACGATAGCTACTTTGTGGTCTACAAGTTCAGCTGCTTTTTCTTTTGGTAATTTGCTTTCTGCTGGCACGTCGGAGTTACCAATGTTTACAGTGCCATCAGATACTTGTTTAAGACCTGTGCCAGAACCACCACCATTTAATACGATGGATACATCAGGATGTTTCTTTTTAAATTCAGCCGCTGCATCTTTAGCAAGAGGGAGTAAGGCTGAAGAACCAGAAGAAGTGATTGTACCTTTTAAAGCTTGTTGTGAATCAGCTGGAGCCGAACCGCTGTTACCGCAACCTGCTAAACCTAAAGCTAACACACTTGCCATAACCATTGCTGTAAGAGCTTTACTTTTGAATTTCATGATTGAATTGCCTCCTAATCGATGGACGTATTTACAAATTTAGTTTGTATACACAGTATACATAAGGTTTGTAAAGTTTATGTCGGAAGCTTTGTAAAAGTTTTGTAAATTTAATAATTAGTGGGAATACTCTCAAATTAAGGCCTAATTAAGGCCTATATAAATAGGTTTTATTATATTAATAACAAGAGCCGATTGTCTTGATAATACAGTGTATTATATGAGGGATCTAGTTTGATTATTTAGGCCCATGCTTGAAAAGAATTACGGTGAGGTATACAATAAGTGGTAGTAATTTTTATTGAGGTGACTTATGAGACCTACTCACTTAGAAATTGATACGGCGATTATCCGTGAAAATTTACGTCGTATTAAAGATAGTTTGCCAGAATGGAGTACTAGTACGGCTGTTATTAAAGCCAATGGATATGGTCATGGCAGTGTTATGGTTGGCCGAATTGCGGTAGAAGAAGGTTACGAATCATTAGCGGTAGCATTTCCAGAAGAAGCTTTGCCATTACGGGCAGCAGGGATTACGGTTCCTATTTATTTATTAGGGATTACGCTGCCACAGTCTTTTGATTTAATTATAGAAGGCAATTCACGGCCTGCTATTTGTGAATCTACTGATTTGGAGGCTTTAGAAGCTTGTGCAGCTCGTCATGAAACGATTATTGAATGTTGTATTGCCGTTGATACAGGGATGCACCGTATAGGTGTGCATCCAGATAGAGCGCTTGATTTTATGCAGGAAGTAGAGTCGTATCCTCATCTTCGAGTAGATGGTTTCTTTTCACATATGGCGAGTGCTGATGCGGCAGATAAAACCAGTGCCCATAAACAGACCGAGTTATTCCGGCATATGGTAGAAATGATTCGTGCTCATCGTTCAGATCCTTTCCGCTTTTCTATGGCCAATAGTGCTGGCTTATTGGCTGTGAAAGATAGTCTGTTTACAGATGCTCGCCCTGGTATTATTCAATATGGGATTATGCCATCCTTAGATGTGCCAAATCGTTTAGGTCTACGTCCGGCGCTTAGTTTACATAGTAAAGTTGTTCATGTGCAACATTTAAAAGCCGGTGAACGGATTGGCTATGGTGGTACTTATACGACAGACCGTTTAACTACGATTGCTACAATTCCTGTAGGCTATGCTGATGGTTATCCAAGGAGTTTATCCAATCGGGGTGCTGTCTTAATTCATGGACATCGTTGTCCAATTGTAGGGCGTGTTTGCATGGATCAGTTGATGGTAGCCATGCCTGAAGGGGTGCCAGTACATCCTGGTGATGCAGTGGTATTGATTGGTACACAGGGGGACGAAAGTATAACTGTATTGGAGATTGCCACTTTGGTGGGTACTATTCCATATGAAATATTCTGTGATTTTTCAGAACGAGTGCCAAGAATTTATGTGTAGTTGGTAATTGAAGAGAAATATATTGATATAAAAGCCGATACATCCAGTTAGAAATGGATGTATCGGCTTTTTAAGTTATGCGAAAATTTTGAATTCTTGGGCAAGATAGTTTATTGTTGATGGTAAAATTCTAGCATTTAATTGGGTGTAGCGTTATTCTAAGTGTATTTGAAAAGTTGAACAATATAAAAAATATATGGACTTCATTTAGTAAATGTTAAAACATAAAGTTAATATTGAAAATTTTTAGTATCCATTAATTTTTCTATAATAGTACCGAATCGACGAAGGATATTTTTGATATTTTCTATATGCTCTGGGGTAGCATCGAAAATGAGGAAGCTAATGCTTAAGGCTGCTACAATTTTATGATTCATGCGTAGAGGTATGGCAATACAACGGGCATATTTTGTGATTTCCTCTTCTTCATAGGTGAATTCACCATGTTCATCTTTGTGAATGTCTTCATATAAAGCATCCAATGTAGGCAGAGTCCGTTCGGTTAATAGTGGCAGTGGATCTACAAATAGTTCATTCAAATCTTTGCGACTATGGTCGAATAAGAGTGCTTTTCCTAGCGCCGTTGCATAGGCAGGAAGACGTTTACCTATGGATGAAATTAGTTGAATTGGTTTAGGGCTAGTTACTTTTTGTAAATACATTATTTGGTTACCTTCTAAAATGCCTAGGTGAATAGTTTCTTTACAGAGAGAAGACATGGTTTCCATCTGGTCTTTAATAAGCGTTAAAATATCGCCACTGTGTTGATAGGTGCTGCCAATGACAAAGATTTCTTTGCCAATGGTATAGATGAGTGAGTCTTCATTGCATTGTAAATAGTTATTATCTACTAAAGTTTTTAAAATAGGTGTTAGTGTACTTTTAGGGTAACCTAATTGCGTAGCTATTTGTGACATAGTAAGGCTATTACTGCCAGCTATAACTTCTAATATTTTGATTACTCGTAAGGTTGGTTTATGTTGAGGGGTAGATATTATTTGGGGAATTGAATTATCCATTTAAATTATAATAACTCCTTTCGTTTGGGGATATATTGTAACTGTATTTTAACATATTGAGTTTGTATATACGTACTATAATCTAATTTTCGCAATTGGTGTTTGCATTTATCCATTAATATGCTGAATTGGCATTACGTATATACGTAATATATTGACTTTTACGAATTGTAAACATAAGATAAAGATATAAATTATTAAAGTGATTGCATTCAATATTTTAGATTATTTTAGGAGGTGTTTTTCATGAAAGCTAAGTATATTTCGCCTATTTTAACATCTTTAAATTCTGATGAGTCTGTGAATTATGAGGATATGCATGCATTTTATGATAAATTAATTGCTGCTGGCATTAATGGTGTATTAGCTGGTGGTAGTGCGGGTGAATTTTATGCATTTTCTTATGAAGAAGTTAAAGAACTTATTTTAGATGCTATTGAATATGGTAAAGGGCGTTGGGAAGTGATTGCCGGCACGGGACGCATGGTGAAGGCAGAAACAATCCAGTTGTCAAATGAGGTGTTGAAGGCAGGGGCTGATGCGGTTATTATTGTAGGCCCTTATTATAGTGCTTGTAATAATGAGGATGTATTTGCCTATTACGATGAAGTGTTAGGAGCAATTAATGGCCCTGTATACTTATATAATTATGGTGATCGTACTGGCTATGATGTGTCTGCAGAAACTTTGCTTCGGTTGCGTGAAAAGCATGATAATCTAGTGGGTGTTAAAGATACTCATTCTGTACTTCGTCATACACAACGATATATTCAATTTTTAAAGCCGAAATATCCTGATTTTAAAATTTATACAGGTTATGATAATAATTGTATACCATCGGTGATTTCTGGTGGTGATGGTTGCATCGGTGCATTATCGAATATTGATCCAGAGATGTGTGTGAATGTAATTAAGGCTTTAGATACAGAAGATTTAAACGCTTTAAAAGAGTTGCAGCGTCAAATTGATGCCTATTTTGCTTTCTATGAAGTGCATGTTCCATTTAATCCTGTTATGAAATGGGCTATTAATGAATTAGGCGGTCCAATGAAGGAAACTTGTCGAGTACCAATTAAACCTCTAACTGATGTTGAAAAAGAAGCATTATCTCCAATTGCTGAGGCTTTATGGCGTCATAAAATTAAATAAATTGCTGGGTATGGCAGGATAAAAATATAGCCTTGTGGAATTTATTTAGTAAGAGTAATTGGCTTAATATATAGTCAATTTTACATTAGCGGTAAGAAATATTTAATGAATTGGAGGCAGTACAACATGGTTAATCGTATGATTCTAAATGAAACATCTTATTTTGGTTTTGGTGCTATCCAAAAGATTGTGGACGAATTAAAAGCTAATAATTTGAAAAAAGTGTTAGTCACAACTGATAAAGATTTAATCAAATTCGGTGTAGCTACCAAAGTAACTGCATTGCTTGATGAAGCGGGTGTACCATATGAGATTTTTGATGAATTAAAAGCAAATCCGACTATTAAAAATGTTCAAGATGGTGTAGAAGCTTGTAAAAAGGCAGAAGCGGATTGTATTGTTGCTATTGGCGGTGGCAGTACGATTGATACAAGTAAAGCGATTGCTATTATTATGACTAATCCAGAGTTTGCTGATGTGCGTAGTTTGGAAGGTGTAGCAGATACTAAAAATAAATGTTTGCCAATTATTGCTGTAACTACTACTTCAGGTACTGCAGCTGAAGTAACGATTAATTATGTTATTACTGATGAAGAAAAACGACGTAAATTTGTATGTGCTGATCCTCACGATATTCCAATTGTAGCTATTGTAGATCCAGATATGTCATTAGGTATGCCTAAAGGTTTATGTGCCGCTACGGGGATGGATGCATTGGTTCATGCTGTAGAAGGCTTTTTGACTCGTGGTGCATGGGAAATGACTGATATGCTTCATTTGAAAGCGATAGAAATTATTGGACGTTCATTACGAAGTGCTGTAGCTGGTGATCCAAAAGCTCGAGAAGAGATGGCCCTTGGTCAGTATATTGCAGGCATGGGATTTTCGAATGTAGGTCTTGGTATTGTTCATTCTATGGCTCATCCATTGAGTGCGTTATATGATATTCCTCATGGTAAAGCCTGTGCGATGATGTTGACTGCGGTATTAAAATTTAATGCACCAGCGACTGGTGAAAAATATCGTGATCTAGCAAAAGCGATGGGAGTAACTGGTGTAGAGTCTATGAGTCAAGATGAATATCGCGCGGCTGCAATTGATGCAGTTCAAAAGTTAGCGGATGATGTAGAAATACCTAAGAGCTTGAAAGAAGCAGGGGTATTGGAAAAAGATTTACAATTTTTAGCAGAATCAGCATTTGCTGATGTATGTACACCAGGCAATCCTAGAGATGTGTCACAAGCTGAGATCGAAGAAATCTATCGCTCTATTTTATAGAATAATAGGTCACTTTTAAAAGCAAAATAATTATATATTTAGACTAATAGCTGTAACTTAAATGATGGAGTAACTTTCACATATTTGTTACAGCTATTTTTTATAAATGGTTGGCCTATTATAGATTAATGTGATGAATGATATAGATATGTAAATGTATATCATAAAAATTAATAATTAAGTTCATCTTTTGCAATTTTACAGAAAGAGGTTGTAGTTATATAATTAGCCACTGTAGCCAAGATATTAATAATTTATATAAGGAGATGTTAAGTGTTATGGAGGCTAGAAATGAAAAGCTGTGGACGTTGCCGTTTGTGTTAGACACAGTCATTAATTTATTGGTATTTTTGATTTATTATTTATTAATCGTAATCATTGCTGTAGTGGCGAAAGATACGTTACATGCAACATCCAGTCAAGCAGGTTTAGCTGTGGGGATTTATATTATTGGTACGGTGGTGGCTCGCATATTTGCAGGCCGGTTTGTAAGTACCTTAGGTGGTCGTAAAGTATTATATGTCGGATTGGGCATTTATTTGATTTCTACAGCATTATATTTTTATATTCCCAATTTAATTGTTTTGGACACGATTCGTTTTATTAATGGCTTCGCTTATGGGATTACATCTACAGCTACGAGTACGATTGTAGCTAATGTTATTCCTAAAGCTCGACGTGGTGAGGGTATTAATTATTATGGTTTGAGCACCAGTTTAGCAGCGGCAATTGGTCCATTTTTAGGTATTTTCTTGTTATCGGTAACTAGTTTTGATACGATTATTGCACTTTGTGTATTTTTAGTAATTCTTTGTGTAATTGGGGCTTTTTTAATGAAATATGAAGAGCCTACACTTAGTGAAGCATTAATTAAAGAAGAATCAGGACGTCGTATTTCAGATTATTTAGAACCTCGTGTTAATTCGATAACTTTAATTTCTATATTAGTTGGGTTTGCTTATTCTGGCATCTTAGGCTTTATGGCTTCGTATACACGAGAAATTGATATGGTACAAGCTGGTACGTGGTTCTTTGTAGTATATGCGGTTATTATTACATTGACTCGTCCGTCTTTGGGTCTTATATTTGATCGCAAGGGGGAAAATTATGTATTGTATCCTTGCTTTATTTCATTAGCTATTGGCATTTTGTTGTTAGCTTTTGCTAGTGCTAGTTGGATGATTCTAGTTTCAGCACTTTTTGTTGGCCTGGGATATGGTACCTATATGTCTAATGGACAAGCTGTTGTTGTTAAAATGGTGCCATTTCATCGCATTGGGATTGCTACGTCTACATATTTTATTGCTTTAGATATTGGGTTAGGCTTTGGACCTTATGTACTAGGTGGTATTAAAGAGTTCATTGGTTTTACTAACATGTTCTTGTTAACGGCTGGCATTGCTCTTGTGGCATTTCTTTGTTACCATTTCTTATATGGTCGATTAATAGGAACTCCTAATGATCCAGCCTTAAAAGCACAGAAGGAAGAAATGGAAATTCGCAATGAAAAAGGCAAATTTGTACCAGCTGACAATGTAGCATCAGCCCATTAATTAGTTTAGTATTATTAATTTAATATAATTTAATATAATTTAACTTAATATGATTTAAACTTAATGTGATTTAACTATAATAATATTAAGTTTAAATTCCTATAGTTTTTAGTGTAAATTCCTATAGAGAGAATAGTGAAAAAGCAGCCGATCCACATTCTAATTGAATGTTCTATATCGGCTGTTTTTGGCTTTTTGTAAATTCTTAAAAAGTTGTCCATTTCCCTATTTACTTTATGATTTAAGGGGTATATACTAGTTCGAGTATATTATTCTTGATGTGTGGGAGGAAAGGCTTACCATGTCGGTTAAACAGGCTGAAGGGTTAATGTTATTTGTAACATTTGCGTGGAGTTCGTCGTATTTGTTAATGAAGATTGCGCTTGGCGGTGTAGAACCATTTAATTTAATTGCATTGCGCTGTGGCATTGCATTTGTATGTGTGGGAATTGTATTTTTTAAATTATTTAAGACGTGTACTTGGTCGACTTTTTATAAAGGTGTAGGGCTAGGGGCGCTTGTTTGGATTTCATTATTTGGTACGGTAACTGGCGTTAAGTTGACTACTGCTTCTGCAGCGGCCTTTTTAGGTACAACGACAGTTGTTTTAGTACCTATTATTGAAGGGCTATGGCATAAGAAATGGCCGCCTAAGTTGACTATGCTAAGTATTGCTTTAGCTTTTTTTGGTCTAATTCTATTTACTGTTAAAGCAGGCTTTGCTTTAGATGTGGGTGCCTTATATTGCTTGTGGGGCACATTGGGTTATGCTAGTTATATTATTATTTTAGGGCATTTAGCAAAAGGTAAAGATGGTATATTAATCAGTATTATTCAGTTTGGCGCTATTGCTGTGTTGAGTACGGTTAGTTCATTTCTGGTTGAAACCCCACGGTTGCCACAAACTAAAGAGCAATGGGGGGCTGTGTTAATTTTAGCTATTGTGTGTAGTGCATTTTGTTTCTTAATGCAAATGATTGCACAACGCTATATCGCTCCTTCTAAAATTGGGCTTATTTATTCAATGGAACCAGTTTTTGCGGCTGTTTTAGCTTATATTTTCTTACAAGAAGTATTAGGTCCGCAAGAATATATTGGCGCTATTTTTATTATGATTGCTATTGTATTTAAAAATATTGTATATCGTAGTAAATATGCTTTGTTACAGCGTAAACGTAAACATTGGATTCGTCATCATGTGGTAAGACAATAGAATTAAAAGAATACAAAAAAGCGAGTAGATAATTTCTACTCGCTTTAATTTATATTGTATGGAGCGGCCGATGGGAGTCGAACCCACCTCTACGGCTTGGGAAGCCGTCGTTCTACCGATGAACTACGGCCGCAATATTAGTACTCGTTCATTTTATCAAGTTTAGGACTATTTGTAAATAGGTGAAGCTTTATGAATTTAAACGGTTGATATATTCTATTTTTTCAGGTGTGAAAAGAACAGTAGTAACACCGTAGGCGTAGGCTGATAATTCATAAGGTTGGTATAACATGCCAATGGTACCATTACCGAGTAAGACATAATTATCATTATGTACTTCGATGTCTGATAAGCCAAATAATTGTTGTGGGTAGAGTTGTTCTTTCATATCCTGACGGTAGACTGGCAACAAGCTAGATCCTACAAAATTTTTTAATTGCTGATTACTTTTTAGCTTTACATAATTATAGGCTGGAATGCGTTCACCAGTTTCTTTATTGAACACCAATCCCTGGTGGGTGTAATATCCATGGGCGGCTTGCCCATTGTACCAGCCTTGCTCGATGATAAGGGACAGAAGCTGTTCATCTTCGTAAGTAACTTTGTAGCTCATGACTACTTGATACATTTTTTCATTATAATACATATTTTGCATGCGACCTACATAGGTGGCAATTAATTGATTCATAGTTTCTTGCGCTTTTTGGTTCTCTACATAAATTAGAGGATAACTTAGTTTTAAGTTTGTGTCTGTTTGTGTTTTTTCAATAACTTGCCCTTGGGTAGTGGTGAAGCAACAAAGGGCAAAGGCAATGGCAAGAAGTTTTTTCATAAGGGGCCTCCTCCTATTAAATGCAATAGTATTTACAACTGTAAATATATGTATATTGTAACTCGTTTATCTAAAAATATAAATTGTCAATTATTTCGCTGTTGTACTATAATAGAGTTTGTAAAATAAAAGCAGTGATTAGTAATTATGATAGGGTTGCAATAAATATTATTTAACATAGTGTGTATAGGTAGATGTTTTTATATAAAAAATTGATAAATGTTTAAAGATAATTAATTTTTAGATGCAGTATGAGGAGGCTCTTTATGACTCTGTTGGAAGAAATTTTAAAAGCGAATGAAGAATATGTGGCTGACATTACTAAAACGTATGGTGCTGAAGGGATGCCCGCTAATAAAGCGCCGCAGCGACACATTGCTATATTGACCTGTATGGATACTAGATTAGTCGACTTGCTTGAACGGACTATGGGGATTGACCGGGGCGATGCAAATGTAATTCGCGTAGCTGGCAATTGTATTACTGATGTATTTAGTGATGTGGTTCGTAGCTTAGTTGTTAGTATTTATGAACTAGGTGCTAAGGAAATTTTTATTGTCGGTCATGAAGATTGTGGGATGGAAAAAACTTGCCCTGATGAATTATCTAAACGCATGATTGAGCGTGGTATTTCTCCCGAAGCCATTACTATGATTCGTTGTGAAATGGAGCGCTGGGCTAATCATTTTTGCCATTCCGAGCAGAATGTGGTAAAGGCTGTTGCTCAGCTTCGTCAGAACCCTTTAATTCCTAATGATGTTAAAGTTCATGGGTTAATGTTAAATCCCTATACAAGTAAATTGACCGTTGTGGTTGATGGGAATAAGCCAAATGAAGAACTCGATTCTATGCCCGTTTGTACTTGCTGTTAAGTGAGAGTTTTATAGAGTAGTAGCTAATTAGCTACTACTCTTTTTTGTAAGGGTGTGTAAAAAGTATTTTGTCATATAGTTGTTATACAGAGTATACTAAAAAGGAAGAAAACTTTTGATGAGGAGATGTATATGGATTGTACATTATCATACGTTGTATGAAAGTTTATAAAGTGTATAAAATGGAGGTTTGATTTTGTCTATATCAAAAGAAAATAAAATATTAATTACCGTTATGATCGCATCATTTTTAACACCTTTTTGTGGAAGTTCGCTTAATTTATCTATGCCAGATATTGGCCGTGAATTTCAGGTAGGCACTTCAGAGTTGAGTTGGATTGTAGAAGTGTTTCTTATGACTTGTGCCATTTTTACAGTCCCTATGGGGCAACTAGGAAATCGGTTAGGCAAGAAAACGGTGTTTTTGTGGGGGATTGTCTTTTTTACGATTGCATCTTTTTTAATTCATTTTGCTAATACGATTCAATGGCTATTGATATTGCGAGCTGTACAGGGGATAGCGGCGGCGATGCTCTTTTCAACAGGGACTGCTATTATTGCCCTTGTATTTCCACCTGAACGACGTGGTTGGGCGATGGGCATGAATGTTTCTGTTGTTTATGTAGGGTTAGCCATTGGGCCGGTTATAGGGGGCTTTTTGAATTATCGTTTTGGCTGGCAAAGTATTTTTTATTTTTTAGCAATCCTTGGCATGATAGCGGCTATTATGACTATATTGTTTTTAAAAGAGGATTGGGTAAATCCTGAACAAGGACATCTTGGCGTTGTAAGTGTTCTTTTATATGCCTTTTCATTGATTACGGGTTTATATGGCTTGTCAGAGATTGTAAATACTTCATGGGGGAAATATGTATTTGCAATAGGGTTAATAAGTTCTATTTTATTTGTAATTCATGAGGCTAAGGTAGCAAAGCCCTTATTGCCAGTGCGAATATTTTTAGAAAATAAAACCTTTGCTTTTTCTAATCTAGCATCGATGCTAAATTATAGTGCTACCTTTGCTATTGCGTTTTTAATGTCGTTGTACTTACAGATGGTATTGGGCTATGATTCTGAAATGGCGGGGTGGTTTTTACTAGTCCAGTCAATTATTATGGCTTTGTTATCGCCTAAGATGGGTGAATTGTCTGATCGATATGGATCAGCAATGTTAGCATCTGGTGGTATGGGTGCTATTGCGGTAGGGCTTCTCATATTGTGGCAAGCTATGAATCTGGCTTCCATATATGTTGTCATCTTAGGTTTAATTGTTATTGGCATCGGCTTTGCTATGTTTTCGGCGCCAAATAATAATGCGATTATGAGCTCCGTGCCACCTGCCTATTTTGGCATGGCTAGTTCGGTGATTAGTACAGTTCGTTTATTAGGACAGGTATTGAGTATGGCTGTTGTGGCATCCATCTTGTCACGTCCAGCAGAAGGGACTACTGAAATTTTAGGTGCCGATCTTTTATTGCAAAATATTCAATATGCATTGCTTGTGTTTATGTTTTTCTGTTTGGTTGGCGTTATTCCGTCTATGATACGGAATAAATAAGCTATTCCGTTAAGGAGACTATACATTGGTAATTGTAATGAAATGTAGTGCAGTCTTTGGAGTTAGCATGGTATAATAAATGTTAAATTGATAAGTTTGTTTAGGTTGTTGGAGTAAGGAGTAGAGACACATGGATTGGTCTGTAAAGATATATTCAGAATTACCTGAGGAAGCGCGTACTATCCGTCAGGTCGTGTTTGTAGAGGAACAGGGGTTTGAAGAAGAGTTTGATGCCATTGATGCGGAGGCTGCACATTTAGTTGGCTTTGTAGCAGGGGAACCAGTTTGTACTTGCCGTTTTTTCCGTGAAACAGAAGGATCCTCCGTATTTATTATTGGCCGTGTGGCGGTGCTTAAGTCACAGCGAGGGAAACAATTAGGGGCTAACATATTATTAGCAGCTGAGGATTTTATTCGCGTTATGGGTGGTGAGCGTAAGAAATTAGCGGCGCAAGTTCGAGCTAAAGGATTTTATGAGTCTTTAGGCTATGTAGCTGAAGGAGATGTGTTTGACGAAGAAGGCTGTCCTCATGTGTGGATGGTAAAAGAATAAAATTAAAAAATTGGAATTAATAAGGCCAATGGTCTTATTGCATAGAGTGTTGAGCTATAACTATATAATAGTATTAATTATATATAGTTAAATGCTTACGAAAAAAAGACTATAACTTACAGCCTATGGCTGTAAGTTATAGTCTTTTTATTTAGTAATAAACAAGGAGCTGCTATTTGTAGCTGTTTATTTTTTCTTTTTGTCAGGTACATATACTTGTAAGAAGCCTGGTAAGACTTCTAAGTCAACAGGCATAAGAGGCCCCTTATTGCCGTCCATGTTAGTAGGCAAGGCAATATCATCTAATAAAGTGATTTTTGCTTTACGAACTTTTAGAATGGTTACATATTTAGAGGTGTAAATAGAACCGCGTAAGATAAGCGGCAAAATGCGAAGGACATCCATAATAAAATATTCTTTAAAGATAATAACTCGCATGTAACCGTCATCTACCGAAGCTAATGGCATAAATTTTTCAAAGCTGGACACAACATTTGTTAACAGGGCAATCACTAATGGGGATCGTGTTTTGATATCGTGATCTTCTGTTTTGATATGAAAACTATAGTCTTTGGTTGTGAAAAGCGCTTGGCCACCTTTTACAAAATACGCTAAGGGACCTAATAATTGTTTTTCTTTTGGTGTAACTTCTTCCACTACCTTGGGAATAACGCCAGCAGCAATATTATTGCAAAAATATTGATCGTTGCAACGCCCTATATCCACATGGCGTATTTTGCTGTGTTTTAAGGCCCGTATGGCTGCTAACGGCTCTAAAGGAATGCCCAAGGCCCTAGACATGTCATTAACAGTGCCTACAGGGACAAAACCGAATTTGGCGGTGCCTCCACCCTGGGCAATGCCATTAACTGTTTCATTGATGGTACCATCACCGCCCATACAAAATACCGAATCATAGTGATTTTGGGTGGCTTCTTTCGCAAAGCGGGTAGCGTCACCAGCTTTAGTGGTGAATTTAACTTCCATATGTTCAAAGAGTGTGCTTAATTGCCATTGTAATTCCATGGCATATTGGGTTGCACGACCTCCGCCCGAGACGGGATTGATTATAATTAAACAGCGACTCATGTATATATTCTCCCGTTTGTATTTTAGTTGACTGATTCTATCAATTATTTATATAATTAAGGTAAAATAGTCTGTAGAATTTTATAAGTTTACGTAAGGTTTGCTTTCTAATACACTTGTGTAAATTATAGTATATAATACCATATATATTATAGTATACTAAAAATTAGCTGTCATTAGAAAGAGTGACATGTAAGATATGCATACTTTTATTTTATACCTAAAATTAGTATTATTCCTATTTTAGGGTTAGTATCCTTCTATCAGTGAAAGTTGAGGTCCACTATGGGTAAGCAAGAAGAATATCATCTTAATGCAATTGACTCTATTGGTCGTTTACCATTGAGTGAGCAAGTGTATGTAACATTAAAGCAAGCCATTTTGACAGGTGCTTTGAAACCACAAGTTAAATTGAATGAAGTTAAAATTGCTGAGCAGTTGAATGTAAGTGCTACGCCAGTGCGTGAAGCATTTCGCAAGTTAGCTAAGGATAATTTAGTTGTTATTAAACCTTGGAAAGGTGTTACTGTTAAAGGCTATACGCCAGAAGAGATTATCGGGATGTACCAATGCCGTGAAGTAATGGAAGGTTTAGGGGCCAGACTATGTGCAGAAGTTTGTACTGATGAACAGATTGAAGAGCTTCAGAGTTTGTGTGATGCTGGTGCAGCTACCACAGATGCAGAAGAGCGCGTTCAAATTAATAGTCGCTTCCATACATTGATTTCCTTCTTCTCCCAGAAT
Source organism: Veillonella intestinalis (assembly GCF_943192895.1). Classification (NCBI taxonomy): domain Bacteria; kingdom Bacillati; phylum Bacillota; class Negativicutes; order Veillonellales; family Veillonellaceae; genus Veillonella; species Veillonella intestinalis. The sequence goes on from NZ_CALPCB010000008.1 coordinate 99,384, forward strand.
GAACGGGTTATGGATTATTTAGGCGAGTTCCGTGAAATGGTAAATCGCGATATGTATATTAGTACTATGGATCAGGCACGTACGGATTCTTGTAATCAAGAGCATGATGAAATTATGGCGGCTATTCGTAATCATGATGGTGAAGCTGCTGAACAGGCGATGCGTAATCATATTCGTAATGCATTTGTCTTTAAGAAAGCGCATGCTGATTTACGCGCTAAGAAATTTGGTGTATAAGAGGCTGATGTGACAAGAGATAGAAGGCGTAATGAAGTGATTATATGTAAAGTGTGTGCTGAAAAGACATAATGGAGAAAATTTGCATTAAAAAATGCAAATTTTGCATAAGAACTGTTTACATTTTCCTTACAGTTTGCTATAATCATTTCAGGATGTGACCACAGAGTCATATCTCGGGGCACCCCCCAAAGCCCCTAAACATTTGAATGTGATTCAAATGTTCTCTCTCTCTTTTTTCTCAAGCACAAAAGCCTCGGCATATGCCGAGGCTTTTGTGCGTTTTAATATAAAATAGTGTTAAGTTGTTAGGGCACAGTGAGATGTCTATTCCCAGTAGGCGAATTTGTGTAACTAAAATAAGTAGGAGGACTACATGAAAAAAGTTCCTGTAACAGAAGCAGTGGGTCATGTACTATGTCATGATATTGCACGAATTGTTATTGGTGAAGTGAAAGATACGCCCTTCCGCCGTGGTCATGTAATCGCTGCTGAAGATATAGAGGCTTTGCTTAAATTAGGTAAAGAGCATATTTTTGTAGCTGAACCAGGTGATGAGGTAGCCTTAGCTCATAAGCTCCATGAAGAAGATGTAGCCTTAGGCTTATATGAATTGTGTGCTAATGACAGTTTATATGCTTCAGAGATTCGTGAAGGGAAAATTGAAGCTATAGCTGCATGGGATGGCATGCTAAGCATTGATGTGAACCGTTTAAATGCGATTAATAGTATTGGTGAACTTACAATTGTTACTAAGTTAACACATCAAGCTGTAAAAAAAGGCGATAAGGTGGCCGGTATGCGTTGTATTCCTCTCTGGTTAGAGTCGGTACAATTAGAACAAGCACAGGCTATTTGGCAAGGGCTACCACTTATGAAAATAAAACCCTTTGTACGTAAGCGTATAGGACTTGTAACAACTGGCTCTGAAGTAGCGAGTGGGCGCATACAAGATGCGTTTCGTCCTATTATAGAAGAGCGGACTGCTCCTTTTGGTATGTCTATTGTGGCGCATGAAATTGTAACGGATGATACGGAACAAATTGTAGCGGCCATTGCTAAGGTTAAAGCAGTGGGGGCGGATATTGTTTTTTGTACTGGTGGCATGAGTGTTGATCCAGATGATTTGACACCAGGTGCTATTGCACGCAGTGCGGCTCAAGTGGTAACTTATGGGCTTCCAGTATTGCCGGGTTCCATGGTTTGCATTGCATATATGGCTGACGGGATACCGTTAATCGGTTTGCCAGGGGGTGTTCTTTTTAGTAAACCTACTGCATTTGATGTATTATTGCCACGTTTAGCAGCTGATGAGCCGATTACAAAGGCTGATTGTATTGCTTTAGGGCATGGTGGTTTACAGTAGTTTTTTTAGCGTATTATAATAGCGTTATACTATGAATAAGCATTAGCATAGGGACTGATTAAATGACTAGCTATGCAGTATTGATAGCTAGTCAAGAATTTATATCTTACAGGGTTCTGTGTTTGACAGTGTTTCATAGGTAGCGTACAATGAAGGGTGAATTATTTTATAGAAATGAGAGGTGAGAGCGAAGAATGTTTACCACATCGTTGCAGGTACGATTTTACGAAACTGATATGATGTCAGTAGCACATCACACCAATCATTTACGATGGTTTGAGTTAGGCCGTGTGGAATTTTTTAGAGCTTGTGGAATTACTTTGTGGGATATGATGAATGATGGCATTGTATTTCCCATTACAAAGGTAGCTTGTGAATACAAGGAGCCAGCTCGTTTTGATGACATATTAACAGTAGAAGTTACAGTAGCGAAGATTTCACGGGCACAATGTGTATTTACTTATCGCATTGTACGTGATTCTGATGGGGCTTTGATTGCTACTGGTGAAACGCAGAATGTATTTACTGATAAAATTACAGGTAAGGTCGTTCGTTTAAGCGATACTTACTATGAGCCTATGATGCGTACCATGAAGGAGAGACAGAGCGTATGAATAGACTAGATTCAGTTGCGAAAGCAAAATTACCAATTGGTGTATTTGATTCTGGTGTAGGTGGTTTGACTGTATTATCTGTTTTACGAAAGATGTTTCCCCAGGAAGATTTTATTTATGTAGGTGATAGCGCTAATAATCCGGTAGGTAATCGGCCTAAAAATGAAATAAGTCAGATTGCTATGAATATCGGTCACTTTTTGGCAACAGTTCCTGTGAAAATGGCAGTGGTTGCTTGTAATACCTTTTCCGTTGTTGCGTTGGAAGAGCTACAAGGGACATTTGATTTTCCAGTAATTGGGGTTAGTAAAGGTGTACGAACCGCTATTGATATGAGTCAGGCTCATTCTATTGCGATTATGGCGACTAAAGCAACCATAGATAGTCATAAACATAAAGAAGAAGCTAATGAACTAGATTCTTCGGTTGCTGTTTGGGAGCAACCTTGTCCAGATTTGGCCCATTTAATTGAGCAGGGGCATTTACGAGATGAAGTGATTCATGCGTCGACGAATGCTTATTTGACACCGATTATGGCGAGTGGCGCTGATACGGTGGTGTTAGGCTGTACGCATTTCCCATTTTTAACAGAGCTTATGCAAGGCTTAGCTGGACCGGATATGAAGTTTATTGATCCGTCCTATGAAACGGCTCAAGAAGTAAAAGATGTATTGTTGGCACAGCAATTAGCGAATTCGCAGGAACGCGTAGGTACGCTAGATATTTGTTTTACTAAGGATTTGCCATTAGCGAAGCGAATGATTTCATTGTTAATTCCGCCAGAAGAGTTTAATCTTCGGCATATTACTTTATAAGGGAGTGGCACACAGAGATGTATTTTTACACATTTGTTAACATAATCGTAACGATTATATTTATTGTGGCGGTGCTATTTGTAGCATTTCGCATTTTTGCCTGGAAGCAAGGAGACGAGCATATTGTTATGCTACCTAAGAAACGGACTCCGTTTGAAGTGGAAGATATCAGCTTTAATCAGGTAACTTTAGTATCTGACATTCCGTTTGTAAATAAAGGTCGTCAAAATGGGACTATTATGGATTTATATCCGCGCCATTTATTGCCACAAGAGCAATTTGATGCAGTACAAATTCATTCTTGGACGACAGATTTAGCAGACGAGCGTCATGATGGATATTGGAAATCGGTTATTATTGAGCCTCGTAAGGGTGGCACGGTTCGTTTGCGTTTAATTTTAACAGCTAAAACTGGAAATATTCGCAAAGATTTAGTGGGCTTCCCAGATATGAACATTGATATTGTATATCAGGTGGTGGGCCGTAGTGATTGGCACATTTCAAAAAATCGTTTAATTTTAACGGCTGAAGAATTACAGCAAGCTATGCGGCAGTAGGAGGAGGTAACCATGGCAAATTTAGAATTAGTACCGGTTCATACTCGTATACTGACCCATCGAGATGATATTGTAGAAGCAATTATGCACTATGCTGGTGATAATATAGGACCAGAGGATATTGTGTGTGTAGCGGAGTCTGTAGTGGCTATTACTCAAGGCCGTATTACTCGACCAGAAGAATTGCGTCCTACTTGGCAGGCCCGTTTATTATGTCGTTTTGTACCAGCCGAAGGGTCCATGAGTTCTGTTTATGGTATGCAGTCAGCTATGGAACTCGATGGCAAATGGAAGGTGTTTGGGGCCTTTATTTTAGGGGCTATTGCTAAAGCTTTCCGCAAAGATGGTGTATTCTATCAGATTTCACGAGCTGCTGCGTTAACAGATGATGTAACGGGAACTATGCCGCCGTTTGATAAACATATTGTATATGGACCAAAAGATGCGGATAAAGTGGCAGAGCGTATTGTACAGCGCACTGGTAGTTATGGTGCAGTTGTAGCTGATGTAAATGATTTAAAACGAGCTGCTGTGTTGGGGCATAGTCGTGGTATGGATCCAAAACGCATTGCCCGTATATTGATTGACAATCCATTTGGCAATGATGACCAAATGACGCCAATCGTTATTATTAAGAACTTTGCCTCCATTTCGGAACGGCAATAATCAAGGAGGCCTAAGGGCCTCTTTTGTTTTTGGGGAACGTTTAGGCAAGAGTATTTAATACTCTATGACTAAACTACGATTAAGATATGAAAGGAGCAGACTATGTTATTAGGACTTGATGTGGGTGGTACTTTTACAGATGCTGTTGTCATTGATAAAGGCCATATTGTGCAAAGTCATAAGTGTCGTACAACAAAACCCAATCTGCTAGAGGGGATTGAAGCGGCTCTAGCTGGTGTGGCACAGGCAATTGAACCAAGTAGAGTAACGAGAATTACCTTATCAACTACGATTGTGACGAATGCGCTAGTTATGAATCAGGTGGAGCCTGTAGATTTATATATTGTACCAGGACCAGGCATGGATATTCGTTCGCTCCTTCCTGTTGAACCGATTGTACTTGATGGTTATACCGATCATAGAGGTTCTTTAGTAGCGCCTTTGAAGTCGAAAGAGTTAGAAACAGTAAGCGGTGCAAAGCGATATAAACGGGCTGCTGTATCAGCTAAGTTTGCAGTTCGCAATCCGAGTTTAGAACAAAAATTAGCAGCTGCTTTACATGAAACGGGCTATGAAAGTGTATCCGCTGGGGCTCAGTTGAGTGGATCTTTAAATTTTCCAAGACGTACAATTAGTGCGTATTTTAATAGTGCTGTACAGGGAACCTTTCAGAATTTTGCAGAAGCTGTTCGTGGAGCTTTACAACGATATGGGTTGACAGCGCCTATATATATTTTAAAAGCTGATGGAGGGTCATTGCCTTTAGCACATATGCAGGACTGTCCAGTGGAAACAGCGTTTACAGGGCCCGCTGCTAGTGTGTTAGGGATGGCTGCTTTACAAGCGATGCCTAAAGCAATGACTATTGCGTTAGATATGGGTGGTACAACAACGGACATATCTCTATGGCAGGACGGTAAGCCTTTAATGGCACGAGGTGGTGCTATGATTCAGTCATACCCTAGTGCAGTACGCTCCTTTGCTGTTAGTTCAGTAGGAATTGGCGGTGAATCAGCAGTAACACTTGATGAGAAGGGGCAGTTACAAGTAGGACCAGAGCGAGTAGGGCCTTCTATGGCTCTTGGTGGTACCGTTCCTACGTTAGGCGATGCTTTAATTGTATTAGGTAAAGCAACATATGGTGATGTAGCAAAGGCTGAATCTGGCCTTAGTGATTTAGCTACAGAGTGGGCTGAAAGTGAAGCATCACATGTGTCGGAAGAGGCTCTTGTTATAGCCTTGGCACAGGCCATAGTGGAAAAAGCGGTTGCGATTATTGTTGCCGGTATTGATTTAGCGGTTAGTCGAGAAAATAAACTGCCTATTTATGTAGTCCGTGATATTGTGGAACCGTCATTATTTAAGGAGACACAATTAGTGGCAGTAGGAGGTACGGCTGCTTCATTGGCGCCTTTTGTGGCTGAGAGGTTAAAGTTACCGCTTGAAATTCCTACGAATGCACCTGTTGCCAATGCGGTAGGCGCTGCTGTAGCGAAAGAAACTTTAATGGTAACCGTTCATTTGGACACGGCTAAGCGTGTGTTAGTAGTGCCAGAACTAGGCATTCATGAAACGAATAGCACCATTCACACTGCGGAGGAAGTTGAACAGTTAGCTTTACGTTACTTGGCTGAAGCAGGGGCGCGTTTAGGCCTTAGTAATGCTGCTGAAGGCCATATTGTAGCCGTTGAAGACGTGCCTATTATTGAAGGTTGGCAATCCATGCATCGTTTAATTACTGTAAAAGCACAGTTAGAACCGGGGGTGAGCTTGTATGTTAAATAAGAATAAGCCAACAGAGGCTAATTTAGGATTAGTCTTTTTTCCTGCCTTTGATTGGAAAATTTCAGCAACCCATCCAGAGCGACAAGAGCGTTTATTATATACGCGCGATCAATTATTAGAAGAAGGTTTACTTGAACATCCCGCCATTCGTGAATACAATCCATTATTAGCTTCTTGGCAAGATATTGAACGAGTTCATGTGGGAGCGCCTTCTTTGCAGAAGTGGGTAACGGAAGCACATAGAGTATCAGTAGGTGGCGCCATTGCTGCGGCGGAAGCTGTTATGCGGGGCGAAGTAAAGCGGGCTTTTTCATTAGTGCGGCCACCAGGACATCATGCAATGACAATGGTGCATGGGATTCGTGGTTTTTGTACTGTCAATGTAGAAGCTATTATGATTGCCTATTTACGTCGTCATTATGAGGTGAAACGAGTAGCTATAGTAGATACGGATGTGCATCATGGTGATGGGACGCAAGATGTTTTTTATCATGACCCAGATACCCTATTTATATCCTTTCACCAAGATGGACGGACTTTATACCCTGGTACGGGGTTTATGTATGAATATGGTGGCCCACAAGCGGTAGGCAGTACTGTCAATATTCCATTGCCACCTGGTACGGGCGATGAAGGAATGCTCAAAGTATTGCAAGAGCTTGTATTGCCTATGCTAGCGGATTTTCAGCCTGATATTATTATTAATTCAGCCGGACAGGATAATCATTTTAGTGACCCTTTGGCCAATATGTTAGTAACGGCGAAAGGGTATGCAAGATTGACCGATTTATTACAAGCTGATATTGCCGTACTAGAAGGTGGCTATTCTGTACAAGAAGCCTTGCCATATGTAAATACGGGCATTGTACTATCGATGGCGGGTCTTGATTATAGCCAGGTGATTGAGCCGGCTTTTGATGCTTATAGTAATCGTCAGCGTGGTGATGTGACTCAGCGTATTGATGGCATTATTAAACAGTGGCAGCAACAATGGCAGTGTCGTCATGAAATGCAAGTAGATGCTTTATTAGGTCTTGGCGATTATTGGCATGACCAACATCAAATTTATTATGATGAAACAGGAATTTCTGAATATCGCAAAGAAACAATACGACTTTATCCTGATAAAGTTGGGTGGCATAGTATTGACTCTCGTAGTGATGGTGGTCCATTTGGTTCGCAACATGTTTTTGCTACATTTATTCCTTGGCAAGCTGATGAAGCTTGTCGACGTGATGCTTATGAAGCAACTTGGGCTGCCAAAAAAACAGGAACGGCACAGCGTTATGTAGTAGTTGATTCTATGAAAGATATACAGGAAGAGTTATAAACGTGAAATGCTAATAATCGTGTTTCTGATTAAGTATTTAGAATTGAAATATATAAGCTCATACTGGTGGGGTGGAAAACTGGTTTCCATATTGAGAAAACTAGGTATCTATATGATATAATAGGAGGGAAGATAGATTTTAGGAGTGACAACTATGAGAATTGATGGAAGAAATCCGCAGGCAGTACGGCCTATAAAAATTACACGTCATTTTACCGCTTATGCAGAAGGGTCGGTATTAATTGAATGTGGCAACACTAAAGTGTTGTGTAATGCATCAGTAGAGCCTAAGGTACCACGCTTTATGAAAGGTGAAGGTCGTGGTTGGGTAACTGCTGAATACTCTTTGCTACCACGGGCTACACAAACTCGTAATAGTCGAGAAGCCGCAAAAGGTAAGCAGACAGGTCGAACTGTTGAGATTCAACGTCTTATTGGTCGTGCTTTGCGGGCGGTAGTAGATTTAGATGCATTAGGTGAAAATACCATTACTTTGGATTGTGATGTATTACAAGCTGATGGAGGGACTCGTACCGCTGCTATTACTGGTTCGTTCGTAGCCTTGGTAGATGCTGTAAATACACTATTTACTGGTGAAGGTGTATATCCAGTGCGTGATTATTGTGCTGCTATTTCCGTTGGCATTGGAATTGAAGGGCCTATTACAGATTTATGTTATGAAGAAGATAGTAAAGCTGTTGTAGATATGAATGTAGTTCGTACCGGTTCGGGCGCGCTTATTGAAGTGCAGGGTACTGGTGAGCATGGCACATTTAGTCGTGATGAACTAAATGAATTATTAGATTTAGCAGAACAAGCTACGGATGACTTGATGAAAGCACAAAAAGAAGCCCTTGGTGAAGCGGCTAAGTATATAGGAGCGACGTATGAAAATAGTAGTAGCGACGCACAATAAAGGAAAAATAAGAGAGTTTAAAGCAGCACTAGAACCTTTAGGGATTGAGGCAGTTAGCCTTGCTGATATAGTTACCGTGCCAGAGCCAGAAGAAACAGGAACGACATTTTTAGAAAATGCACGCATCAAAGCACAGTATTATATGAAGGCTACCAATCTTCCTTGTTTGGCTGATGATAGTGGGTTAGCAGTTGATGCCCTAGCTGGTGCACCCGGTGTATATTCGGCTCGTTATGCTGGTGAAGCTTGTGATGATGAAGCAAATAATGCTAAACTGATTGAAGAATTGCAAGCAGTGCCTTTTGAAAAGCGAACGGCTCGATATGTGTGTGAATTAGTATTAGCGTATCCTGATGGGCAGGAAATAACCGCTACTGGCTATTGTGAAGGTTTGATTCAAGATACGCCGTTAGGCGACGGTGGTTTTGGCTATGATCCTTACTTTTATGTGCCGCAGTTTCAAAAAACTATGGCCCAGATAAGTATGGAGGAGAAGAATGCTATAAGTCATCGTGGCTTGGCTTTAAAAGAGCTATTACATAGATTAAAAATAGATTAGTAAAAGAGTATAGTGATTAATAGAAGTAATTTAATAGTAAGAGAGCGTATATGAGTACAGTGCATCGTATAGGAATTATAAGCGATACCCATGGGTACTTAGAGGTGATTGATAGCATATTAGCAGATACTGCTGACTGGGGATTGGATTTATGGCTTCATGCTGGTGATTATGGGGATGATGCCCGATATATGGCAACGCAGACAACAGTTCCCGTATTAGCGGTGCGAGGAAATAATGATCGACAACAACCTTTGGAGCCTAGAGAGCAGTTGATCCCATTTCAAGATAGTTATGTGTATATGACACATGGGGATCAGTTTTTGCCTTATAATCGAATTCAAGAAGTAGTATCTTTAGGGATTAGTATGGGCGCTACGCTCTGTGTGGCTGGTCATAGTCATCACCATGCTATGTATGAACATCAAGGTTGTTTATTTATTAATCCTGGTAGTCCAGCCTTACCTAGGGATAAATCAGGAGGAACCTTTGCCGTAGCGACTTATGAAAATGGTCATTTTCAAGGGCAGTTCTATTACTTAAAGGAAAAACCTTGGTTAAAACCGTACTAAATAGGGTCATGTATGCGAAAATAAAATATCGAAAGTGTTGAATATGACGTATGCTTTCGATATAATGTATTTATGCGAATTTTGAATGAGGAAGGTGTAAAGAACATTATGGAGACATCCGTAAAACCGATTAAAAAAATGAAATTATACGGTTTTAATAACTTAACAAAAACCTTGAGTTTTAACATTTATGATATTTGTTATACTCGTACAGACGCTGAGAAGCGACAGTATATCGAATACATTGATGAAGTGTATAATGCACAACGGCTAACGGATATTTTGACTGAAGTGTCTCATATTATTGGGGCCAATGTCCTTAACATTGCAAAGCAAGATTATGATCCTCAAGGGGCGAGTGTTACGATTTTAATCTCAGAAGAAGAAGTTCAGAAAGAAGATGTAGTTTGTCATTTAGATAAAAGCCATTTGACAGTTCATACATATCCTGAAAGTCATCCATATCGTGGGATTAGTACATTCCGGGCTGATATTGATGTATCTACTTGTGGGCAAATTTCACCGCTTAAAGCATTAAACTATTTAATTAGTAGTTTTGATTCCGATATTATTAGCCTTGATTACCGTGTGCGTGGTTTTACACGTGACATGCAAGGGAAAAAGCTCTATATTGATCATCGCATTAACTCCATTCAAAATTATATTGATGCTAAAACTAAGAACCTGTACAACATGATTGATGTTAACGTATATCAGGAAAATATTTTCCACACGAAGATGATGCTGAAAGAATATGATATTAATAATTATCTTTTCGGCATTACGGAGGAAGATTTAACGCCAAAGGAACGGAAACACATTAATCAGTTGTTGAAGCAGGAAATGGCTGAAATTTTTTATGGTAGAAATCTACCAACCTTGAAACAATAGGAGGCAGAAACATGGACGTACGCGAAGAAGCAGTGCAAAAGAAATTGGAATTAGGTGGCTTTTTAACTACTGGTACAAAATATCCTTTAAAGGATGCGCATGATTTATCGGTTGCGTATACCCCAGGGGTAGCTGAACCATGCTTACGCATTAAAGAAAAGGAAGAATTATCTTTTGATTTAACTTGTCGTGGTAACATGGTAGCCGTTGTGTCTGACGGTACTCGTGTACTTGGTCTTGGTGATATTGGCGCAGCAGCAGCTATGCCTGTAATGGAAGGTAAATCACTACTTTTCAAACGTTTTGGTAATGTAGACTGTGTGCCTATCGTAGTAGATACAAAAGATGCCGATGAGTTAGTTCATACTGTTAAATTATTGCAGAAAAACTTTGCAGGCATTAACTTGGAAGATATTTCTTCTCCTAAATGCTATGAAATTGAAAATCGCTTAAAAGAAGAATTAGAAATTCCTGTATTCCATGATGATCAACATGGTACAGCAATTGCTTGTTTAGCTGGGGTTAAAGCAGCCCTTCGCTTTGTGAAAAAAGACTTGAGTAAAGTTAAAATCGTTGTTAATGGTGCTGGCGCTGCTGGGGCAAACATTGCTCGTTTACTTTATTTAGCTGGTGCTCGTAACATTACTTTAATGGTAAGCTCTGGCGTACTTAATAAAAACTATAAACGTCTTGATTCTTTACAAGCTGAATTAATTAAATTACTTGGTCAAGAAGAAAAGACTGGTACATTAGCTGAAGTGGCTAAAGGTGCTGATGTATTACTTGGTGTATCTGCAGCCGGTGTGTTTACAGAAGATATTTTGAAAAACTTAGCTGAAGATGCTATCGTATTTGCTATGGCAAATCCAAACCCAGAAGCTATGTATGATGATGCTAAAGCTTGTGGCGTACGTGTAATGGGTACTGGCCGTAGTGATGCACCAAACCAGATTAATAACGTAAATGTATTCCCTGGTTTATTCCGTGGTGCTATTGATGTTCAGGCATCTAAAATTAACGACGAAATGAAATTGGCAGCCGCTGATGCATTAGCTGAATTGGTGGCTGATGAAGATCTTCGTGAAGATTATGTAGTGGCTAATACGTTTGATGAACGCGTTCCATTGGCAGTGGCAAAAGCAGTAGCAGAAGTGGCTGTAAAAACTGGTGTAGCCCGCAAACCAATTAAATAGTGTTAAATAGAAAGTTCCGTTATCTTATTCGCTCACAGAGTTGCTTTGCAACAATGGTCGCTATAATAAGATAACGGAATTTTTTTCATACTATAGATGTGGTTTAGCGGTACTACGCCAGTTTTTAAGCGGGGGGATTGTTATACGAGGCTTGTGCCAGTTTAGTTATGGTCAAGGGGCAGGTGACTATATTGTTTATAGAGTAGGGAGAATTTTGTTAAGGTGGCGTATTTCTTTGCGACTGTGTATTACTAGAATAGAAGCCGTAGCGGCAACAGCTTCTTTATGAGGAAGAGGGCCGGTGATTCAGAATTAACCTTTGAAGATATCAATCGCTATATGTTATCCGTTTTGAAACAGGGTTACTATAAAACACTTGTAAACGAATTTGATTTGAAACACGTAATAGAACCACAATAATTATGCTATCTTCATCACTACTTTACGGAGAAAATTAGCTAGTATGTATTAAGCAATAGAGGGGAGAAAAATAAAATAATGACTTATTAATTATAGGAGTATAAAAAGAGCGCTTACAGTTTATGGAGCGGCCATTGCTATCTTTCCTAGCCTGGTCGCGAATGAACTGAAAGCGCTCTTTGTTTATTTAATTATAGGTGTAGTCATTATTTTATTTTTCTTAGCCATTGTTAGCAGGCAAGCTAATTTCCACTTTATTTCCAAATTTTTTAGCAAAGGCTTTGATAGTATCTGCTTTTAATTCATCCACTGTTAAGACTAAGCCTGATGCATTTTTGTTTGGTGTAATGGTAATAATAGAGCCAGTTGGTTCTTGTTGATTATAGAAGTAAGCTACTTCAGTTTGTAATTTTCCAAGTTCTATTTCTGTTAAGCTCCCTACAGTGACTTGGACATTATTAACTAATGTTTTATCTTTAGTAAAGGCGAGGGCCGCCCCTAATTTTTTAGCATCATTTTCAGATTTTAAAGTGGCTATTAATTTATTGTTCTGCCAGAACATAGCCCCATGAGTACGGAACACATATTCTTTGCCAAAGGTGCGTTCCACTAAAGTCAGCATCTTATTTTCAATCTGTTGATGTAAGATTTTTTCACGTAAGGCAACGGCGGAGCTACTGTTTGTAACACGGTACATAATCTCTGTCGCTTCGGCGCGAGTAATGTATTTTTCAGGTCCGAAGAGAAGGCGAGATTGATAGTGTAAAAAGCCTAGGCTTGCTAGTTCTCGTACAGCATCTTGAGCCCAAGGCGCAATGAATTTTTGATCGCTATAGTGAATTGAATCAAGGGCTGTAGGATCCTCTGTAGTATAACCTAAATAATGAATGTAATTATCCGCTACTACAGCAAATTCTTGGCGTGACATGAAACGTTCAGGCCGATAGGTTTTATCACCATAACCACTGATGATATTAAGCTGTGCTACTCGTTCGATTGCATTAGCAGACCAGCGGTCAGAGGTAATATCGTTGAAAGAGCTTGCCAACATAACAGGGGATTCATCAGAGATTAGATTACTAAATAAAGAGGCTACTTCTTCACGTGTGATTGGTTTATCTGGACGAAAGGTGTTGTCACTGTAGCCTGAAATAAGCTGTTGATTTGTCATCACGGCAATGGATGTGGCCGCCCAATAGTCAGCTGGTACATCGACAAAGGTATATTTTCGAGCTTCTTGAAATACAGATGGTTGAGCTGTACCAGTAAAAATAGGACTATCTGTATTAGGGGTAACCGTGGACGGAGTAAAATCTTGTAGCAATTGGATGGAACCTGTTTCCTTGGCGGTTACTTTATTTTTTGTATCTTTGTTATTGGTGTTATTGGTGTTATTGGTATTGTTGATGTCAGTTGTTTCAACTGCTGATTCTTGTTGTGCCTTAGTTGCTTTGCCAAGGGCTTGTACTGTGTTGCTCTTGGTATAGTAATCGAGGGTTAAAGGGCTAAATGTTGTTTCGTTACTTGCCTCTTTAACGACGCGTACAGGACCATAGCTGGCCTCTGTAGCATCAATATCAGTATCTGTTACAATGTTGGCCCAAACAGTGGTATTTGTAAGCATAAGTGCACAAAGGAGTGCGGCTGGTTTTGCTTGGAAAAATTTGGACATAAAAGCCTCCCAAATGATGAAACAAAATATGAAATTGTAAAGATTTAGGCCTTTTTAGGTCTAAATTAATGTATAGCATTAGAATTTTGGTTTAAAAATAACTACGTTTTCTACTTGGCCCCATTCCGTGACATAGTGAGCTAAGGTTGTTTGTAAAAAATCTGCCTTATATTTACGTGGTACGCAAATGATAAAATCTGTTAGACCTTGGATTGCTATTGTTGTTTCGTTAACAGTAGCAACGGGCATTACATTTTTCCCTTCGCTCCAGATAGACTCTGCCTCATGAGGATTTAAAATTTGTGTTACTGGATGTTGGCTATAGTAGACTAAAGATGTGCGATAATCGCGATAATAATAAACTTTAGTTTCCTTAGTTAATGGTAATTTAGTCGCTAAGTGAGAGGTAGAGGCATCATCCACAATGGGTGGTAGTAAACATAATAATAATAAATAGAGAACACTGGCACTAAGGGCCGTGCTTTTCATGGAAATTGGTAGCCTTCCCTTGAAATATGCATAGCCTAAGGGAAGGAGTGCTAAGATGCCCCCTAAAGTGAGGGTGGTAATAAATTGAGTTATGTTTACATTGGCTGGGTTCAGTGGATTTTGCGCTTGTGGTAACCCTAAAAGCCATAAAGCAATTATGACCGCTAGAAATAAGAAGCTCACTGGGAATAATAATAACCAGAAGGCTCGATAAGTCAGTGCATGTGCTTTACGCTGTTTTGCTGTTAGATATCCTTGGGCCGTTAATATAATAAATGGAATGAGACAAAGAAAGGTATATGTCAGATATTTAGTTGCCATTAGATTATAAAAGATAAAGACACCAAGGCCCCATACCAGCAGATAGTTGTGCCAGCGAGTGCGTTCGCCATAGCGTAATTCATAGATAGTAAGTCCCGTCCAAGGCAGTAAGGATACAGGCCACAAGACGAAATAGAGGAACCACCAATTTTGCTCTGGATGTTCAGGTACAGTGGCACGAACTACATTGTGAAGCCCAAGAAAACCTTCAATAAAGCTCATGCCATGGTAAGCATACATGAGTAGATACCAAGGTAGTGCTACTATGGCAAAAATAAGCCAACCATAGGGATTGATTAATAATTTAAAGGCCAACTTGGTTCGTTGAAATAAGAATACATAGGCCAACAGGATTAGGCCTGGTAGAACGATACCTACAGGTCCTTTGGTTAGGACTGCTAAGCCAGCAAAGGCATAAGCTAACATAATGAAATGTTGAGCCTCTTTTTGTTGTTGATTGTTAGGTTGTGTGTCTTCAATAGCTGCAAAGGCTAGATAGGCAAAATAAACAATTCCTTGGGTGAATAGAAATAAATATCCGTCTGTTAGAATCGCATGACTAATGTACCAAAACTCTAAAGACGTGCCAAGTATTATAGCACTCCAAAGGGCTACAATGCGCTGTTTGGTAATGATATACACACCATAGTACATCATTAGGCCATTTAATACAGCACATATAACAAAGGGAAGGCGTGCCGAGAAATCTGACACGCCAAAAGTACTGAAGGATGCCATGAGCATCCAATAGGTCCAAATTGGTTTATCATACCAATATTGGTCATAAATCATAGGAGATAAGTAGCTGTGATGTTGCAGCATATTGACGGCACTTAAGGCATAATTAGACTCCACTGTATCTGTTATAGGGAAATTCCATACAAAGAGACCATAGGCTAATAGGAGCCATAGTCCAATGGCTCCCAAGTAGAGAAAGTCTTGCCGCTGTAATCGTGTTGCAAGCATGAAAAGAACTCCTTATATTAACGGGTAGCTGAGTCAGCTGTTGCGTTAGTAGTATTAGTTGTGTCAGTTGTTACTAAGAAAACATGAACTTTGTTACCAAAGGCATTGCGAATGGAGTCATTCATGTAATCAAAGCCTTTATCAATTCGTACAACTAATTGATTGTGAGCTACACTTGGATAAGCGGCTAGGATTGTGCCAGCAGGTTGTTTTTTCGCATAGAAGGTACGGAAATTTGCTTCAATGCGATCGTATTCTGCTTGGCTATATTCCGTAGACTCTAGATGAATGCGTTTTGCTAATACAAGCTTGTCATCACTGTTATCTTTTTCATCTTTGGCGAGTATTTCTTCAAATTTTGCAAGGTCTTCATCACTTTTGAATGCTACATGTAGAACATTGTTTTTCCAGTACATAACGCCAAAGTTCTGGAAATTACCAGGTGTTTTATATAAGGAATTTAGTTTTTTGAATACTTTATTTTCTAGATCTGATTGATCTTCTAATTCCGTAGTTGGTTTAGCCGTAATTGATTGATTTGCTTGGCTTGTACTTTTAGTGGTTGATTCCCCTTTTGTTTCCTTTACGGTTTGTTTATCAGCTTTCTTTTCTTCTGTAGCCGTATTTGCTTTAGCTGGCGCTACAGTAATTGGTAAATTCTTATCAATGCGGAATAAAATAGCAACTGCTTCGGCACGTGTGATTTCGTCAGTTGGGCGGAAGTAATTTGTTTCACCGCCGGAAGCAATCATACCACGGCTAGCTAAGGTAATAACGGCATCCTTATAATCACTATCGATTTTGTTTTCGTCTGGGAATGTTACATCTTCTGGTTTTACTACGATATGAGGAGCATATTCTTTAGCCTTAGTTTTGCTCTTGATAGCAGCTTTAGCCAAGTCATCTTTGTAGGCTAAGTATTCAGCCGCTGTTTGAGCAAATTCTTCACGGGTTAACGTTTCAGCTTTGCTAAATGGTGCTAATAATTCGTTTCCTGTAATTTCTTTAACTACTGGTGTTTCCGTTTTTTTAGATTTTTTGGAATCTTCTTTAGTGGTAGCCGTTTCTTTTGTTTGATGCGTAGCAATTAATTTGTTATAAAGGGAAGCTGCATCTGCAGTTTTTAGGGCTTCATCAGGATGGAAGGAGCCTTCACCATTCCCAGAAAGAATACCTTCTTCTAAGAATGTATTAATTTGTACAGCGGCCCAATGTTTTTTTACATCTTTAAAGCCTTTGGCTTCTTGTTCGGCTTCATAAGCGGCTGCCTTTTTATTTAGTTCGTTAACTAAGGTGGCTTTTTCTTTATCCGCCTCAGTGAGTTCTTTAGTTGTTACCGTAGTGTTTGTTGTAGTTGTAGTAACTGCTGTTGTAGTTGTGTTGTCGGTCGCTGTTTCATCAGCGGCTAGACTAACGAAGGAAGTAGTTGTTAATAAAGTAGCAGCTAATACCGCTAATCGTAAAGATTTTGTTTTCATTATGAAACTCCTTTCTAAGTCTTCTTGATTGTTTTTTGTTTCATAGGTAATCGAAAAAATTCAGTTTGAATACTTTGATTATATCACGAAGTAGCAGGCCGTTAAAGGTAAAGATAAGCCTAATATTCAAGGGTATTTATCAAACTGTTGTTTTTAATAAGTTGTAATAAATTTATTTTACTTATATATATGTCAAGTATGCGCGTAGTGCATATGGGTTAAGGTAGTTGCTAATATCGCAATTCTTTGGACATAAGTTTTTTTATTCTATATAATATTAGTGATGATTTCCGTGCGAATATACAGTTTTAAATCTCTTTGGCATGAAGAATTTTTGAAAGTAAGTATGCGCAAGTGTGGGTAATCAAAGTAAGTGTAAGTACGTAGGAAAGTTGAGGATGTGAGGAAATGAAAATTCATTTATTTTCACAATGTTTGATTGACATGTTTTATCCCCATGTGGGGATGGCCGGCGTACAGGTATTAGAACGGTTAGGCTGTGACTTAACAGTGCCTAAGAAGCAAGTATGCTGCGGGCAAATGTTTGTTAACTCTGGGTATAATGATGCAGCGAAAGGGGCTATCAAGAATACAATTGAAGTCTTTGAAGATGCAGAGTATATCGTAAGCATGTCCGGTTCTTGTGCCTTTGCGATTCGTGATGAATATCGCCACATTTTGGCTGATGAGCCAGAGTGGTTAGCACGGGCGGCTAAAGTAAGTGAACGTATTTATGAGTTCACTGAATTTATTGTAGGTGTATTAGGCGTTACTGATGTAGGGGCTACCTTTAATGATAAAGTAACGTATCATAAATCCTGCCACGTAACTCGTTTGATGGGTGTTAAAGAGCAACCTATGAAGTTATTAGAAAATATCAAAGGGCTTGAATACTTACCAATGAATCGTGCAGAAGGGTGCTGTGGTTTCGGCGGTACCTTTACAGTAAAACAGCCAGAAATTTCTGCTGTTATGACACGCGAGAAAGCAATGAATATTTATAATTCTGGTGCTAATGTTGTAGCTGGTAGTGACCAAGCTTGCCTCATGAATATTGAAGGTATGCTTGATCGCCTTTACAAAGATGGTGAAATTGACCGCCGTATTAAAGTAATGCACATTGCAGAATTATTGAATTCTCGCTAGTCGTTAGGAGGAACTGAAAATGGCTATTTTATATGATCAACGTCCATTTAAAACTCGCGTTGCCGATGTTCTTGCCAATGACTTTAAGGTAAAGGCCATCCAAAAAGCGCAGGATGTTTTTTATGCGAAACGTAAAGCCTTGGTTGACCAAGTGCCTGAATGGGAAGAATTCCGTGATGAAGCGGCAGAACTTCGTGACCATGTGCTAAGCAACTTAGATTACTATTTGAACCAATTTGCTGAAAATGCAACAAAAGCAGGAGCAAAAGTACATTTTGCTCGCGATGCGAAAGAAGCTAATGATTATGTGCTTCAAGTGGTTCGTGAAAAAGACGCTAAGATGGTTGTAAAAGGTAAAACCATGGTGTCTGAAGAAATTAGCTTAAACGAAGCGTTGATGAATGCTGGTGTAGAAGTTAATGAAACAGACTTGGCTGAATTTATCTTACAAACAGCTGATTGGAACCCACCATCTCATATCGTAGTTCCAGCATTGCACTTTGCTCGTGAACGTATTCGTGAAACATTCCACGAAAAATTAGGCTATGAAGGAACAGAAGATCCAGAAGAAATGACCCGTTTCGTACGTAAACGTATTCGTGATCGTTTCCTTAAAGCTGATATTGGTTTTACTGGCTGTAACTTTGCAGTAGCTGAAACAGGCTCAATTACTATCGTATCTAACGAAGGTAATGGTCGTATGAGTAGTTCTATGCCTAAGACTATGATTTGTCTTATGGGGATGGAACGTATCGTGCCTGACTTTGCTGGCTTAGATATTATGATGGAATTGTTAATTCGTTCCTCTGTAGGGGCCAAAATTTCCAACTATTTCTCCATGATTACTGGCCCAGCTAAAGCCGGTGAAGCAGACGGTCCTGAAGAATTACATATTGTAATTATTGACAATGGTCGTTCCAATATTTTAGGTGGCGAATTTAACTCCATGCTTCGTTGTATCCGTTGTGGTGCGTGCATGAATATTTGCCCAGTATATCGTCACATTACAGGTCATGCCTATGGCTCTATCTATCCAGGTCCAATGGGGGCTGTATTGACTCCATTATTGGTAGGCTATGAAAAAGCGGGCGATTTACCATATGCATCTACACTTTGTGGTGAATGTTGGGAACATTGTCCAGTTAAAATTCCACTCCATGAATTATTGTTGAAACATCGTGTGAATATTGCTGATAAGGCACATCTTCGTCCTGCAGCAGAAGAAGCGATTTTCAAAACTGTGGCAACCGTATTTAGTAATTCCTTCTTATTTGACTATGGTACAAAACTTGGTGCTATTGGCATGAAGTTGATGAGTAAAAATGGTCAAATGGCAGATTGGACTAAGCTCTTACCAGTTGTTGGTGGCTGGGTAAAAGCGAAAGATATGAATACATTGAAACTCAAAAAGTTCCGCGATGTATATGCTGAATATGAAGCTAGCAAAAAACGTAAGTAAGGAGATAGGACAATGGATGATGTAAATCGTAAAACATTTTTAAGCCGTGTTTCTCATGCGTTGGGTCGTAAAGAGATTCCTACATTTGTAGCTCCTTACCCTTATGAAAAAGGACCTCAGGAAACAATGTATTCTGACCTTTCCCATGAGCAAGTGGTAGATATGTTCAAAGCCGAATGTGAAAAAGTAGGGACTAAATATGTAACTACTGATGAAGCACATGTGGTGGAAACAATTTTAAAAGAAATTGAAGAACGTGGTGGCGGTAAAGTTATTTACCCATCTTGTGAAGAATCCAAACATTACCAATTAGAAGAAGCGTTTGCTAAGGTAGATAGCAGTAAAGCGACTTTCTTCGAATGGGATGGTGCTAAAGGTAGAGAAGCAAATATTGATGAAGCTAAAGTAGCTGAAATTGGTATTACCTTCCCAATTCTTGGTATTGCTGAAACGGCAACAGTTATTCAACCAAGCGATCAAACAAGTGGTCGTTCTGTAGGTTTATTACCACTTTGTCATATTGCTGTTATTCGCACAGACGCTATTGTGCCTCGTATGACACAATCTATGGCAGCATTAACAAAAGTATATCGTGATAATCCTGAAGGATTCCCTTCTAATGTCGTGCACATTTCAGGGCCTTCCAATACAGCTGATATTGAATTAGTTCGTGTTGTAGGGGTTCATGGACCTATTAATGTAACCTTTATTTTGGTTGACTAATAGCAGTGTCTAAGTGTTAATTATATCCGGCGACAAGCTCACTAATAGTGTATTTGTCGTCGGATTTTTTTGAGATTTTCTACTGAACGAGTAGGAAATTCGCATAACTTATGCTATAATATCAAAGTCACATTCACAATTGAATAAGATAGGAGGATATGAAGTGGATATTCCATTTTTCCAACAGTTTTTGATGATTAGCTCCCCTGTAACCGTGGGAATTCTCATCTTGTTTGCGATTTTGTTAGGTTATATTTATTTCTTACAACGTCGTCAAACTGCTTTTGGGACGCTTGTTATTATTGGTACTGTATTAGGGGCTGTATTGGGCTTTGCCGTACAGTTTATTGCACAGTTCCCTGATGATCCTATGAAGGTTGTATACATTAAGGAAAGTACAAAGTGGTTTTCCTTAATTGGTGGGGGCTTCATTGATCTCATTTTAATGCTTGTTGTTCCATTGGTATTTATTTCTATTATTCATATTATTTTAAACATGAATCAAGGTGCTGATTTAAAGAAATTAGTTACTTCCACAGCCGGTGTTGCTCTTATTATGGTTGCCATTGCTGCTATTGTGGGCTTAGTGTTAGGTTCTGTAGCTCACTTAGGTGAAGGTATGACAGCTATTAATGATGGGCCTGCTAAGATGAAAGAAGTTAAGCCTGTAGTAGATACAATTCGTGCTTTAATTCCTAAAAATCCAGTGGCGGCTATGGCCAATACAAGTGTAATTGCAGTCGTTGTATTTGGCGTTATCATCGGTGGTATTGCACGCTTGATTAAACAAACTGGTACTAGTGATTTAGAATTATTTACTAAATTCTTTAATGAATTACATTTGATTATCTCTTGGGTCGCTGATTTTGTTATCGGCTTAATGCCTTACGGTGTGATGGCCTTATTAGCTAGCACATTAGCAACTAAAGGGTTCCAAGCTATTGCTGACATGGGCCTATTTATTGTTTTAATTTACGTAGGCGTTGTCATCATGTTGATTGTACAAGCTATTTTGTTAACAATCTTTGGTGTAAGCCCAATTATGTATTTCCGTAAAGCTAGAGCACCATTGTTCTTAGCCTTTACATCTCGTTCTAGTATGGGCGTATTACCATTAACGGTTGATACGTTGACTAAACGTTTAGGTGTTAATGCTACTACTGCTAATACGGTAGGTAGCTTTGGTACTACTGCTGGTATGCAAGGCTGTGCCGGTATTTTCCCAGCACTCTGTATCGTATACATTGCTAATGTAGCAGGTGTGCAGCCTGATATTACTATGTATGTAATGAGCGTAATTGTTATTGCTCTTGGTTCTTTAGGTATTGCAGGGATTCCAGGTACGGCTACTATGGCGGCATCGGTATCCTTGTCTGGTACTGGTCTTGGTGCTTTCTATGGCATGATTTCACCAGTATTAGCTATTGACCCTATCGTAGATATGGGCCGTACAATGCTTAATGTAAGTGGTTCTATGACAAATGCAATTGTGGTAGATAAACTTATGGGGACTTTTGATAAAGATGCTTTCAATGATGAAAGTACGGTTGATCGCCCTGTATCCAATAAATAAGGTTTAAAAAATACTCCATACTCAAGTTCCGAGTTCTTACGAACAAGTCGCTTGAGTTATGGAGTATTTTTTGTTTGTGGAGGAGTATTTTTATTTAAAAATAGGTAATTTACTTAGTTCGTTTCTTAAGTTAATTATGTCCCAAGGTAGATATTCTGCAATGGAGAGACCTACTAGGTCGGCGACTTTTGAAGCATTTATTAGTAGGTGCACAATGTGTGCTAAGGTCATTTCACCGACTGCATAATCGACGGGGCCTTGATGGGGCTGATTGCAAAGGAGACTACGGAAATCTGTTGGGCTTAACACATCTAAGTCTAAATGAACCAGTAATTGTTTTATATTATGTTTGGTGAGCCAGTGGACTAGGGGTTCACTAGAGGTTAATTGTTGTGGTGTGAGATAGGATAATTGATGATGTTGTAAAAACTCTTTTTCGAAGTCTAATAAACTGTGTTCAACAAGGCCAACATAGAGGATTTGATTGGCTGTAAATGGATGCCGTATCATTTGGGCGAATTCAGGTGCACCATGCCCCAATAAGTTGCCAAGCACCATGGCGTGTTCATGGTCAAATTCTTTGGGGGTCATAATATCTGGGTGTGCATCTAACCATAAGATAGCCGTGTTTTGGGGATATTGCCCATGTAGATAATCAAAAGGGACTTGTGAAATAGAGCAGTCGCCGCCTAAGGTAATAATTCGGCTGGGCTGTTTTATATGTAAAATAGCTTCAGCAGCTTGCTGTTGTTTTAAAAGAAGGTTTTTGCCATAAATATCTTTTGAAGGCTGTTGGTCGTAACTTGCTTTAGTTTGAGCTTCGTTCATAATCTGCTTCAGATGATACACAACGTGATATCTTTGCAGTAAGGCTGTATAAGCAAAACGAGTATTTCTATGAATTAGCCCTTTGTTTGAAAGAAGGGGCATATATAGGAGTACTCGTTTTACGTATTGATTTCTAATTCTTATTAATGATACAATAGGGTCAAATGAAGAAAGAATGAATTTTTCTGTTCGTTTTAATGGGGTTATTTTAAGTAAGGAGTGAAATGTATGAAACGATTATTGTTACTTTGTTTAGCCTTATTTGCCTTTGTGGCAGCAGGGTGTGCGCAAGTGACATCTGAAATTAAGGTGGATTCAGATTTTAGTGGTGAATGGGATGCTACGATTCAAGCGCCAATGCCTATTAGCAAAGGTGATTTGTTAAGTGCTGTGACTCAAAATTCAAAAAATAAACCACAAATTGATATAAACAAAATTAAATTAGAAGCGATTGGCCCTGATGGTAAAGAATTAGATGCTGATAAACCAGGGGTACAAGCGCAGACTTGGAAATTAGAAGCTAAATTTGCTAATAAAGATGAATTAGCACAAATGAGTGCTGCAGTGTTTGGTAGAGATTCGGATTCGAAGATTAATGTTATTTATCCGTATGGTGATGATCCCGATGTATATACGTTCAATTTGGGTAAAGCGTCTGGAGCAACTACTATTGAAGTCGAAGGCACTATCATCAAGGAAAGTGTTGGCAAGGGGCTTTTGAAAGATGATGACACGGTAATCTATGCAGCTGGTGATACTATCAAATTCCAATTTAAAAAGGAAAGTAGTTTTGGTGGAATTATTGGCGGTATTGTAGTGATTGCTATACTAGCTGGTGTTGGTTATGTTATTTTCCGTCGTCGACAAGCAGCGTAAGGGGGGATTTAAGATGAAACGATATATTACCTATATGATGATGGCTATAGGATTGGTAATTATGTTCCTTCTTAGTGGCTGTGGTGGAAATTTAGGAAGCTCACAAGACTTTTCTGGTTCATGGGGATATATTCAGACCCCAGTTACAACAAATAATGATGGGATTAATTATGAGTACAATCAGGATAGAATTTATGTAGTGACGTTTGAAAAGACTAGTGATCATACGTATACATCTAATTTTAGAGAATATAAATATGACTATAAAGGGAGTAAGTTCTTAAATAGAGATGAGTATGAACGCGGTGATCGGTGGATAACTTTTTTCACGCCTGATGGGCCGAATAGACAAGGTTTATTGCCTAAAGTTGAGCCATCATATGAGTTTAGACATGTAGCCCATGATATGAGAGATACTACTTTTACAGAACGTGATGGAGTGTTATATGTTGATGAAAATGGATTAGAGTATAATTATAATAAAGATAATGATACCTTAGTAAGCGGGAAAACTGTGTTACATCGAATTAAAGATGGCGATATTTCTACGTTAAAAGAAGAAGTACAACAACATATTAAAGATTATTATCAAAAAGCCTATGTAGATACTAAGAAACGTGAGATTCCTAATATTATCTTTACAGATAGAGATGATAGTAAATAAGCAATATAAATTTTCTTTTTTCTCAATTCGTTTTTCAGTATAGTAAATACAGCATAAATGTAGTAATAAAATAAAAGGATAGTGTGTCAGTAAGCGCCCTTGTTCGTAAGAACGCAGGTGTATCTGGCACACTATCCTTTTTCCATGTATGAAGTATGTGAGACCTCTTAACTTAAAGCTGATATTTTTTATTCCACAAAGTACGCGCTCCAAAGTAGAGCAATAAGAAGGCAGATAAACAAACGGTAGTGCAATTAGCCACCATAATAGTAATTTGGTATAGTACCGCTTCATTTGGCATAGCACCAGCTAGAATTTGCCCTGTCATCATACCCGGCAAGGCGATAATTCCCATGCCGACCATGGAGTTAATTGTTGGCAGAAAGGCAGTTTCAAGGGCTTGATTAATAAAGGGACGTAAGATTTTAGCAGGGTGAGCACCTATGTTGAGGAGCACTTCAATTTGATGTCTATTGCTATCTAAGGCTTCTTTAAAGGCTTTTAGGGCTAAAGTAGCACCATTCATAGTGGCGCTCACAAGCATACCGCTAATAGGAATGATATATTGAGGAATGAGAATATTTTTTTGAATAACTACGACTAACATAAATAGTACAATTGTTAGACATGTGATGATAATCGAGGCGGCTGTTATATATTGGAAGCGCCGATTGAGCCAAGGATTTTTGCGTAATGTCCTAAAGACAGCAAAACCAATCATTAAAGATAAGTAAGCAAGAATGTATAGGGGCGATGGATTTTGAAAAATATATAAGAGTACATAGCCGGCAATAATCAGCTGTACTGTCATTTGAATAGTCCCTAAGAGGAGAAATTTAGTTTGATCTATATGGCAGTATTTGAAGACGCCAACAACTATGAGTAGGAGTAAATAAATGGATAGAAAACCACTTAATTGCATAGTAATTGCTTCTGACATAATATACCTCTTTCTATTGTATTTGATGGGTATGATTCTTTATGGCGAGTTCTTTAGCCGTTTCTTTATCTTTTAAAACGATCAAATGATCACTGAATTTGGGATATAAACCATCATCGTGGGAGATTACTAAACAGGTTTTCGTATGAGTAATCATGTGTTCTTTAAGCCGTTCAAAGAAGGTTACCGCTGTCGCTGAATCTAGAGCAGAACTAGGCTCGTCCCACATATAAATTTCCGCATCTAAGGAGAGCATAATTGCATTAAATACACGCTGGCGTTCGCCACCAGATAAATTAGTTACATTTTGTTCAATAGTAAAAGGGGCGACTGCAATATGCAAATATTCATCCATAACAGCCTTGGTTGGACAAGTTGACTTACGGTAGGTATGAAAGGTTTCAAAATTATCTTGTATGGTACCGTCGAATAAGAACACCTCTTGATTTACTAATACTATATGTTGACGCAGTGTCAACGGATGTAAAGTATCGATATTGTCGCCTTTGAAGTAAATAGAACCTTGGGACGGGTTGACAGTACTATTAAATAAATGAAATAATGTACTTTTACCGCAGCCACTAGGACCTTGCAAAAAGGTCATTTTCCCTTGAGGGATGGTCAAATCAGGATAGAAAATAGTATTTTGAAAAGCTAATTGCTTAGTAGTTAGGATATCCATGCATAAGCTCCTTTACGGTATAATATCATTATCTTTATTGTAATTGATTTGAGAAAATTTATACAGTGTATTTTATAAAGTAATGTATGAAATGCTTATAGATTATATATTCTATAAGACGAGAAGAGTGTTCGTATAGGGTATACAAAATTGTATTTTAGGAGTATAATTTAGGCGTAGTAATACGAATGGAGGCAGGTATAATGAGTTTTTCTGTACGTACAGATGTCTGTATACAGTGTAATATGTGTGTGACCGAGTGTCCAACTGGATTGTTAGTAATGAAGGAAGAAGGACCTGCAGCAGGTCGTGGTAGTTGTATTTCTTGTGGCCATTGTGTAGCCGTTTGTCCTACAGAGGCGATTGATTATTCAATTACACCTCGCTCGGAGCAGTTATCAGTGGGTGCGTATACCGTGCCTAGTGCAGAGGAAGCTGCGCATTTTTTGCGGTATCGTCGTTCCATTCGTACATTTAGTGATAAACCAGTTCCTAAGGAATTACTTACGAAGTTGCTTGATGTAGCCCGTATGGCACCAACAGGCTCTAATAGTCAGGGAATTTCGTATCGAGTAATTCAAAATAAAGCTACTTTGCAAGCGATTAGCGAGGCTGTAATGAACTGGATGAGCGAGCTGGGAAAAGAAAATAGTCGTATGCGAATTTATGCATATAATGCAAAACGCTATAATCGTACAGGGCGTGACTTTATCTTACATAAAGCACCCGCTTTAGTATTAGCCATAGCTAAGGACGAATTAGTAGAACGGGGCCGTGATAATGGTCATTTTGCTCTTACTTATGCAGAATTAATGGCACCTTCATTGGGTTTAGGAAGTTGCTGGTCTGGTTTTGTAGAATTTTGTGCACAAACGGGATATGAACCATTATTAGAATTATTAGGATTACCTGAAGGGTATAGGGTAGCAGGGGCGATTATGGTTGGGTATTCTAAATATAAATATCGCTATATGCCAGAGAGAGCTCCATTGACGGTTTATTTTGATGAGGAGGATTAACATGTCAACACCATTAGTTACTCTGGACATGGTTAAAGAAGCGCAGCAGCGCTTACGGGGAGTGGCACAACGAACGGCTATCATGCAGTCGACATCATTGAGTGAGCGTTGTGGTTGTGAAGTTCATTTGAAAATGGAGAATTTTCAGCGAACTGGTTCTTTTAAATTGCGTGGGGCCTATAATAAAGTGGCTTCTTTGACAGAGGCTGAACGGGCGCGGGGCATAGTGGCTTCGTCTGCAGGGAATCATGCTCAAGGCGTGGCCTTGGCGGCTAAAGAATATGGTTGCAGAGCAACGATTTGTATGCCTTCTAATGCACCAATTGCGAAAATTGAAGCGACTCATAGTTATGGCGCTGATATTGTATTAGCTGGTGATTTTTATGCCGATGCATATGAAAAAGCATGCTCTTTAGAAAAAGAAAAAGGATTTACTTTTTGTCATCCTTTTGATGACCCCGTTGTAATTGCTGGACAAGGAACAATTGGTCTTGAAATTTTAGATGAATTACCAGATACGGATGTTATTGTAGTACCTATTGGTGGCGGCGGTTTGATTTCAGGTATTGCCGTGGCGGCTAAAGCGATTAAACCAGATATTCGGATTGTTGGTGTACAGACACAAAATATGCCATCCATGAAACAGTCCGTGGCTGAGGGAAAAGTGACGACTGTACCGGCTTTAAAAAGTTTAGCTGATGGTATTGCTGTAGGTACACCAGGGACAGTAACCTTTGACATCGTTTCAAAATATGTAGATGAAGTAGTGACTGTTAGTGAAGCGGAAATTGCAGAATCAATTTTATTTTTATTAGAACGTGTTAAAACAGCCGTTGAAGGGGCTGGCGCTTGTCCTGTGGCGGCGTTAGTGAATAATAAAATTAGTCATTTAGAAGGCAAAAAAGTTGTAGCTTTAGTTAGTGGTGGTAATATTGACGTAAACATGATAGATCGCATTATTAACAATGGCTTAGTTAAATCTTGGCGCCGAGCGTATTTTGATATTGTAGTACAGGATAAACCGCATGTGTTATCTACTATTACTGGCTTAGTATCGGATAGTAATGCCAATATTTTGAGTATTTATCATGACCGTAGTCAACGTGATATAGAGGTGGGCTATGTACATGTGGCCTTAGAGATTGAAACTATGAATGAAAAACATGTACATGACTTGTTAGCGACCTTAGCAGAACATGGCTTCCCGGCTGTATTGCGGTAAGTGGTAATGCTTGTTTAAGGTGGAAGCTATTTATAATATGAGTGTAAGAATGGCTTAGGCTGTGTATTATGAGTCATAGTAGTGGATAGTGTACAGGGAGATGACATATTGAGGAGTATTAACTGAATAGAGTAGGAGTAAATTATGGAATCGGGAAAAAGTTTAGAGCGTAATTTGAAGCCCCGTCATGTTGAGATGATAGCCCTTGGAGGTACTATAGGGGTTGGTTTATTTATGGGATCGGCTAGTACGATTCAAACAGCGGGTCCTTCGGTTTTATTATGTTATGCCCTAAGTGGTGTGGTTATGTTTTTAATCATGCGGATTATGGGGGAAATGCTATATTTGGAGCCGGTGCCAGGATCCTTTGCGGCGTATGGATATCGCTATATTTCACCTTATGTTGGATTTATTACTGCTTGGTGTTATTGGTTTATGTGGATTTCTGTAGGGTTAGCTGAAGTGACTGCTGTGGGGATTTATATGAGTTATTGGTTCCCTGAGCTGCCACATTGGATTTCTGCCTTTGTAGGCATGGCTATTATTGTAGCTGCTAATATAGCCTCCGTTAAGTATTATGGTGAGTTTGAATTTTGGTTCGCGCTGATTAAAGTAGCCACCATCGTTTTCATGCTTGTAGTGGGTATGATGATGATTTTATTTGGCTTTGGTAATGATGGTGTGGCCCTTGGTTTTTCCAATTTATGGGCGCATGGAGGCTTTATGCCTAATGGTTGGGGTGGTATGTTAGCGGCTATGTGTGTAGTGGCAGCAGCTTTTCAAGGTGTTGAATTAGTTGGTATTACCGCTGGAGAGGCACAAAATCCAAGACATACACTAGTAAAAGCTGTAAAGAGTATCGTATGGCGTATTCTAATTTTTTATGTAGGCGCTATTTTCGTTATTCTTTGTATTTATCCTTGGAATGAATTAGGTTTTGTGGGAAGTCCATTTGTGCAGACCTTTCAACGGGTAGGCATTGCTAGTGCCGCTGGTATTATCAATTTTGTGGTGTTAACAGCAGCGTTGTCTGGCTGTAATAGTGGCATTTATAGCTGCGGTCGTATGTTATATACATTGGCTAAAAATGGCCAAGCCCCTAAAATTTTTGCTAAATTATCGGATACAGGTGTACCTCGTAATGGGATTTATTTATCTATGATATCTTTATTATTTGGTGTCGTGTTAAATTATTTAATTCCTGACTCCAAATTATTCTTATATATTTACAGTGCGAGTGTATTTCCTGCTATGGTGTCTTGGTTTGTATTGGCGGGGGCACAGCGTAAATTTAGACAGCGTTGGGGGGCTGAAATTATAGCCCAACATCCTTTTAAATCACCGTTATATCCATATTCCAATTATTTTTGCTTAGCCTTTTTAGTATTAGTAACAATTGGGATGGTTTGGAATGAAGATACACGGATATCGTTGTTAGTAGGTTGGCTATTTATTGCGATTATTACTGTATTTTATTATGGTTTAGGGATGAATAAACGGCCGGTTGTTCACGAAGAATTTATTCACGAAGATGGCTTAGGGTCTGAAGGGGCTTTGGCGGATAGAAAATAAGTATAGTAACCTCATGAGACAGAAGTCTATAAATTTTTGCTCATGAGGTTGTTTTATGTCCTCTTTATATGGTAGGATAATACATAAGTTGATTTCATTTGGGGATTTTTAGAATCAGCGAAATTTTAAGGCTTAGTCACTTAGCTTATGGTAGGTGTCTAATCCGTATTTGTATTGTGTAGTCATAAGGAGAGAGAGGTATTACACATGAAATTAAAAAAACTGTTAGCCCCTGTATTAGTGGGCGTATTGGCCTTAGGCATTGCTGGTTGTGGTAGTGATAGTGGGTCAAAAGAAATTCGTATTGGTGCGACGGCGGGGCCACATGCAGAAGTCGTAGAAGCGGTGGCTAAGGAAGCAGCTAAAGAAGGCATTAATATTAAATTAGTTGAATTTTCTGATTATGTAACACCGAACAAAGCTTTAGCTGATGGCGATTTAGAGCTGAATAGTTATCAGCATGTACCTTTTATGGAAAACTTCAATAAGCAGAATAACACGCATTTAGTATCCATTGGCAAAACAATTTTGATGCGGATGGGTTTATATAGTAATACGATTAAAGATGCTAATGATGTACCAAATGGCGCAGTAGTAGCAATTCCTAATGATCCTACTAACGGGGGGCGTGGCTTGGCCCTATTAGCTAAGGCAGGGCTTATTACGTTGAAGGAAGGCGTAGGCTTTAAAGCGACGTTAGCAGATGTTACTTCTAATCCTAAGAATTTAGTTATTAAAGAATTGGAAGCCGCTCAGTTGCCACGTAGTTTAGATGATGTAACATTGGCAGCCATTCCTATGAACTATGTTATGAGTGCTGGTATTGATGTGGCTAAACAAGGTGTATTCTTAGAACCAAAAGATGAGCCTTTGGCGGTTATGAATTTAGCGGCGCGTGAAGCGGATAAAGATAATGCAACGTATAAGAAAATTGCTGAAATTTATCATTCCCCAGCTGTTAAGCAATTTATTGATGAGAAATTTAAAGGTACAATTATTCCGGCTGAATAGTTCTAGTTATTTGTGAGCTTTCTAGGAATAGAAACTTGTCTAAATATAATAAGGAGTTGTAAGTTTACTCGATACAATGGGACTTACAGCTCTTTTTTTTATTTGAATTTATATTTGTTTTGCGTTAGTTATCTTTATTGGTAGCTGGTTTAGGGGGCTTATAAATTTTAGTTGCTATCTCTTCAAGTCACTATAGTTGTAAAGATGGATAAGAGGTCATGATAAATATGTAATTTAGAATTATTCTTTAGAATTAGCCCTTAAATAGTAAATACGGTATAATAAAAAGTAAGTATTTGGGAGTTGTTTTATTGATAGCTAGTTAAAATTTGTAAGTAATGTCCCTATATATGAGGCATTTTCGTTTACTATCAGGTATAAAACTCATAAAGGAGGTTTTATATGTCCCTTTTAAAAGTTGCAATTTCAGAACAAGCAGAAGCTATTGTGGGCGTATTGACTAAACGCCCTGTTATTAGACCAGCTGAGACAGATTTCACGGATGTGGGCGCCGTACTTATTGGCGATTGTGAAATTGATACATTAGTTAATACACCTGTCAAAGCCTTTGATATACCTGTATTTGTGGTTCGCACAGGGACTGGTATGGAAGGTTTAACGCCGGAGCAAGTGGCACAAGCTGAAGATACGGTGCTGCGTGATGCTTATGGTATTTTAGACAGTGAGCCATCAGAGCGAGAGTTTTATGCACGGCGTGTGGAAACAGCTGTTTTAAATTATGAACATCGGTCATTACCGCCATTTTTTAGAACATTACGCCGTTATGTGGAAACAGGCAATTCACAGTTTAATTGTCCAGGTCATCAAGGGGGGCAATTTTTCCGTAAACATCCGGCGGGGCGTGCGTTTTATGATTTTTATGGGGAAAATATTTTCCGCAGTGATTTGTGTAATGCCGATGTGCAATTAGGTGATTTATTAATTCATGAAGGATATGCCTTAGATGCGCAAGAACATGCTGCGCAAGTATTTAATGCGGACAAAACGTATTTTGTATTAAATGGCACTTCTACTTCTAATAAAGTGGTGTTGAATGCGTTGTTGGCGCCGGGAGACATTGTTTTATATGATCGAAATAATCATAAATCTATTTCTCATGGAGCCTTAGTGCAGGCTGGTGCTGTTCCTGTATATTTAGAAACTGCGCGCAATCCGTTCGGTTCTATTGGCGGTATTCCTGAGGCTTGTTTTGAGGAAGCATTATTACGAGAGCGTATTGCTGAACGTGATCCACAGAAAGCGCAAGCAGAACGACCTATTCGCTTAGCTGTCATTCAATTAGGTACGTATGATGGGACTATATATAATGCGCGACAAGTGGTAGATAAGATTGGCCATTTGTGTGATTATATTTTATTTGATTCAGCTTGGGTAGGTTATGAACAATTTATTCCTATGATGAAGGATTGTTCACCGTTATTATTGGAATTAGGGCCAGACGATCCAGGAATTATTGTGACCCAATCTGTTCATAAGCAGTTGGCTGGTTTTTCACAAACATCACAAATTCATAAAAAAGATGCTCATATTCGTGGACAGGCTCGTTATGTGAATCAGAAGCGTTTTAATAATGCCTTTATGATGCATGCATCGACCTCACCATTTTATCCTTTATTTGCAGCATTAGATGTAAATGCTAAGATTCATAGTGGTGACGGAGGCCGTGCATTATGGCATGATTGTGTGGCCGTAGGGATTGAAGCACGTAAAACAGTATTACGAAATTGTCGATATTTACGTCCTTTAGTACCGCCTATTGTACATGGCCAGCCTTGGGAAGATGGCAAAACGGCAGCTATGGTAGATGATATAGCTTACTTTGCCTTTGAACCAGAGGCCAAATGGCATTCCTTTAGGGGCTATGGGGAAGGCCAATATTTTATTGATCCTTGTAAATTCCAATTGATTACGCCTGGCATTAATATGGAAACGGGTGAATATGAAGAGTTTGGTATTCCCGCCACTATTTTGGCAAATTATTTGCGAGAACATCAGGTTGTTCCTGAAAAATGTGATTTAAATACCATTTTATTTTTATTAACCCCAGCGGAATCATATACTAAGATGGATGCGCTGATTGCTAAATTATTGCGCTTTGAACAATTGATTGAAGCGGATGCACCTATGCAGGACGTATTGCCTACGGTATATGCAATGAATATAGAAAAATATCGGGGGTATACAATTCGTCAATTGTGTCAAGAGATGCATGATTTTTACAAACAACGCAATGTTAGTCAATTACAGCAACGCTTATTTGAAAAAGAATACTTCCCTACTTATATAAAAACGCCACAAGCGGCGAATATAGACTTTGTAAAAGGAGAGGGTGAGTTAGTACCGATTGCCGATTGTGTAGGGCGTATTGCTTTAGAAGGGGCGTTGCCATATCCACCAGGTGTTATTTGTGTACAGCCTGGGGAAATGTGGTCTCAAACTGCGCGAGATTATTTTGTGGCGCTAGAAGAAGGGATTAATGAATTGCCGGGATTTGCCCCTGAATTACAAGGGGTATATATTGAACGTGATGAAACAGGTTATCGTAGAGCGTATGCCTATGTTTTACGCGAGGGTAATCGTGTTTAGTAATAGTTATGAAAGGAGTTATGTATGCTAACAATGAAAGATGTGGAGCAACGACTCCTTTGGCAATCCGCGTGGCTTATGTTTGTTGTGGCTGTTAGTGGTACGATTATGGGGGTAATCACAGGTTCGGCAGCGGTTTTATTAGATGGCATTGTATCGTTTATGGCAGTCATTATAAAAATCATGATGATTATGACGTCAAAATTAGTTTCTCGAGAAACGAGTAAGCGATTTCAATTTGGCTATTGGCAATTTGAACCGTTGGTGCTTATGGTAGAAGGGGGCTTTACCTTACTATTCGTGTTATACGCCTTTATGACTGGGGTTACGAGTTTGTTAAGTGAAGGTCATGCCGTAGAAGCAGGGCCTATCGTATTGTATGCCGCTTTTTTTACCATCGTGGATGGGGCCTATTATTTTTATGTACAGCGTATTAATAAACGCTTGCAATCAAATTTAGTGAAATTTGATAATATTAGTTGGTCTATTGATGCAGTGTTGGCAGCGGGTATTTTAGTTAGTTTTGCTATTGCCTGGGCCTTACAGCAGACAGAGTGGGCTTATTATGCTCGCTATGTGGATCCTCTAGTTTTAATTGCTTTATCTATCCAGATGATGCCAAGTGCTATAAAAATTCTTGTGCCTGCGACAAAGCAGATTATGGGCGTGGCACCTACAGAAATTCATAATCGCGTACAAGTTATTATGGACGACTTTATGGCACGGTATCATTTCAAAGACTATGTAACTAGTGTACAAGCCTATGGCAAATACAATATTATCGAAATTGATATTTTGTTGCCAAAAAATTATAGTTGTCAGCGGATTGAAGCGTTAGATGAGATTCGTAATGAGATTGACGATGCTATTGGTGGTCGCTCTGATGAAAAATGGGTAACGATTACTTTTACGACTACTAAGCGGTGGATGGCAAAAGATTATTTATTAGATGATGACGAGGAAGAAGGGGTATAATGGAAATACCAAATAAAGAGTTAGTAGTCATTAAAGAGGCTGTAACGGCAGCAATAACTGAATTAATTGTAGTTAGTCATTTGACAGCTGGTGATGTAGTTGTCGTTGGCTGCTCTACTAGTGAGGTGCGGGGTTCGCGCATTGGCACTGATTCGGCTGAAGAGGTGGGGGCGACAATTATAGCGGCTCTGCTTGCTGTATTAGAGCCAAAACAGATTGCCTTAGCCGTACAGTGCTGTGAGCATTTGAATCGTGCGTTAGTGATTGAAAAGTCTGTAGCAAGAAATCGTGGCTGGGCTATTTGTAATGCAGTCCCACAATTACATGCTGGTGGGGCGGCATCCATGGCAGCTTATAATCAGTTTGAAGCACCTGTTGTTGTTGAAGCGATTGAAGCCGATGCAGGCCTTGATATTGGGGATACATTTATTGGTATGCATTTAAAACCCGTAGTAGTGCCTGTCCGTTTGGGGGTAAAACAAATTGGGGGAGCCCATGTAACGGCAGCTCGCATTCGACCAAAATATATTGGCGGTAGTCGGGCTGCATATGATGAGGCTTTAATGTAGTAGAGGTGAAGAACGTTTGAATTTTTATAGTTATGCCTATATTGCACAACAAGGGCAGTTTAATGCACTTATGCAATATGGATTGTCTTTTTTACTATTAGTAGCACTGTTATTAGTGAGTATTCAATTTATTCGACATCGTTTGAATAGTCGATATCGTGATTTGACAATTTTATTGTCTTTAATTATAGTTTTCGTCTTAGGGATTCGCTGGAGCGAATATGATTCATCGCTACGAAACTCAGAAGAGAGTAGCCGTATGGCTAATTTTGTAGTTACCGTTTCAGAGCGGCTAGGCGTTTCAAAAGACGATATACGTGTTAATACCTTACATTTGAATGAGGATGTAATTATCAATGTAGGTAATCGTTTTTACCGAGCTCAATTTACTAAGAATTTTGAGGCCTATTCACTAACGCAAGTCCATATGATTGACTCGCAAATAAAAGTAGTGGATATAGCGAAGGAGTAAGATGATTATGATAACTGGTTACACCCTCATTATGATTAAATTAATTTTGGGTATTTTGTGTTTAGTTTTTCAAATTAATTTGATGGGGAAAGGCAATTTAGCACCGAATTCAGCGATTGATCAAGTGCAGAACTATGTACTTGGTGGCATTATTGGTGGGGTTATTTATAATGATGCCATTGGTGTTTTGCAATTCCTGTTAGTTCTTATTGGTTGGACTATCGTAGTTATGGCTTTGCGCTATTTAGCAGCTTATAATCATCATGTGAAACGAATCGTTGATGGTAATCCCGTTATTGTGGTTGAACGTGGTGAGGTGCAAGTAGAAGATTGTATGCGACATGGTGTGAGTGCAGGGGAATTACATTTGAAATTGCGCAGTGCCGGTATACGCCATGTCAGTGAAGTGCGACGGGCCGTATTAGAACAAAATGGACAAGTAACTGTTGTTAAATATGGTGAAGATACTGTACATTATCCCTTAATTGCTGATGGGCAAGTGGACGAAAACGTGTTATCCTTAGTAGAAAAGGACCGTTCTTGGTTGGACGAAACAGTATTGGCACAAGGCTATGCTATATCTGATGTATACATGACTGAATTAGTTAAAGATGAGTTAGTCATTACTCCTTATGCAAAAGAAGGACGGTAATAAGTAAGGGGCGATGCTGAAAGGAGCTATTTATGGCAAGTTTACAGCGTGCGTTGTTAGTGATTGCATTTTTGTATATTTTTTATCATATTTATTCTTACGGCTTGACCACTACTAATATGATTGCAATGGTACTATTAGTAGTATCCTTTATATTAGAGCTTACGCGTAAATCGAGACGCGCTAAATTAGAAGCTTATTTTGCTCGCAAAGAAGCGGAGGTAGCTGAGCAGGAAGCGGCGGCTGAAGCAGCTAAAATTGCTAAAACTAGTGACGGAGCTAAAGCAGGTTCTGATGATGCAACAAAATCTCAGGAGAGTGTAAAAGTAAGTATAAATAAAAAGTAAGCACAATAGTAAATAAGTTCGCTTATTACTAAGTAATTAGTCTATTTAAAAAGGAGTTTTACATGAAATTAATATCGTGGAATGTTAATGGTTTGCGTGCAGCGGTGACAAAAGGCTTTATGGAAAGCTTTGAAACATTAGATGCGGATATGTTTTGCTTACAAGAAACAAAATTACAGCCTCATCAAATTGAATTAGAATTGCCAGGTTATGAACAGTATTGGAATAGTGCCGTTAAAAAAGGCTATAGTGGCACCGCTATTTTCACTCGCCATAAGCCAATTCAAGTGACTAATGGGATTGGTATTGAAGAACATGACCAAGAAGGTCGTGTGATTACTGCAGAATTTGAAAATTTTTATTTGGTTACTTGTTATACGCCAAATAGTCAGCGAGAACTTGCGCGCTTAGGGTATCGCATGACTTGGGAAGATGCGTTTCGTCAGTATTTATTGGAATTAGATGCTAAAAAACCAGTGATTCTTTGTGGTGATCTTAATGTGGCACATCAAGAAATCGATTTGAAAAATCCTAAGACAAATCGTAAAAATGCTGGGTTTACTGATGAAGAACGAGCTAAAATGACAGAATTATTAGGCGCTGGATTTACAGATACATTCCGTAAATTGTATCCTGAAGTAACTGATGCTTATAGCTGGTGGTCCTATATGGGGAAAGCCCGTGAGCGAAATGTGGGGTGGAGAATTGATTATTTTATTACCTCGGCTCGTTTAGATGATAAAATAGTTGAAGCTCGTATTCATCCTGACATCTTTGGTAGCGATCACTGTCCTGTAGAGTTGGATATTAATCTGTAATAAAAAGATGTGAAGATACAAAGAGTGCCTTATACTCTATAGAATAAGTAAAATAGGGATACTTTATAGAGAAATATCTATATTTAATTGTCATATGAACAGACAATATAGAGAGTCTAACTCAATTAAATGAGCTAGACTCTTTTATTTTGCTACTATTGTCAGGTTATGCGTATAAGTAATGGAGAAAATGAAGAATATGAAAAATGAATGGTGCATAAGCCTTGCCTGTGTTATAGTGTAAACAGGACAAAGATTTAGTTTAGTTTTAAACTATTAATTTTATTGTGTATACGCAATAAGGAGAAACGATTATGGCAAATTATAATCCCTACGAAAACATGCTTAACACACTTGACGAAGCGGCTCAAAAACTTGGTTTAGAGCGCAACGATTATGAAGTAATTCGTCATCCAGAACGTGAATTGCAAGTAGCGATTCCAGTTCAAATGGATGATGGTCATGTTGAAGTATTTAGTGGCTATCGTACTCAACACAGCACGATTATGGGTGCTGCTAAAGGTGGTATTCGTTTCCATCCTGATTCTGATGAAAATGAAGTTCGCGCTTTGGCTGCTTGGATGACAATTAAAAACTCCATTGCTCACCTTCCTTATGGCGGTGGTAAAGGCGGTATTAAAGTTGATCCTAAGAAATTAAGTCAACGTGAATTAGAACGCTTAACTCGTGGCTTTGTACGTAAAATCGCTCCAATTATTGGTGTAGATACTGACGTGCCAGCTCCAGACGTAAATACTAACCCACAAATTATGGCTTGGATTGTTGATGAATTCTCCACACTTAAAGGCGTATGGTCTCCAGGTGTTGTAACTGGTAAACCATTAGCTGTTGGTGGTTCCTTAGGCCGTAATGAAGCAACTGGTCGTGGTTGTATGTTTACTTTGAAGAGCTATCTTGAAAAGAATGGCAAAAAAATGTCCGATGTGACAATTGCTGTTCAAGGTTTTGGTAACGTAGGTAGTGTTGGTGCTTTATTGATGCATCGTGAAGGGGCTAAAGTAGTAGCTATTGGTGACGTTCATGGTTCCATTTACAATGAAAATGGTATTGACGTTGAAAAAGCTTACGAATATGCTAATGCCCATGGCCGTTCCTTAGAAGGTTATGAAGAACCAGGCATGAAACGCATTCCAAATCCAGAGTTATTATTATTAGAAGTAGATGTTTTATATCTTGCTGCCTTAGAAAACCAAATTAATGGCAGCAACATGAAAGAAGTTAAAGCTAAAGCTATCTTAGAAGGTGCTAATGGCCCTACAACTAATGAAGCTGACTTATACTTCTTTGAAAAAGGCATTGATATTATCCCTGACGTATTAGCTAATGGTGGTGGCGTAGTTACTTCCTATTACGAATGGGTTCAAAATAAAGCTGGTTTCTATTGGGACGAAGAAGAAGTAAATACTCGTCTTGAAAAGAATATGAAAATGAGCTTTGAAGAAGTGTGGGCTATGCAACAAGAATATAAAGTATATCCTCGTTTAGCAGCTTACATGGTAGCTTTAAAACGTTTAGTTGATGCTAGCAAACTTCGTGGGTTCAACGGTTAATAATTGTTTATTATGTACAGCTCAGTACATACATGATAACGCTAAGTATAACTGTCTATCTTCAGCCTAATGAATAGAGGCTCTTATAATGAAATAAAATTAGAAGTATACTGTGCGCGACAGCGGCTAGGAAAGTGATGCCTAGCCGCTTTTTATGTGTATTTTTCTATAGATTGAGATTCTTTTGAGAAAAAGTGAAAAATATATAAAAAAGTACTTGCATTTAATTTGATTTTAGTATAGAATATCTCTTGTACCATTCCTCGATAGCTCAGTCGGTAGAGCAATCGGCTGTTAACCGATCGGTCGTAGGTTCGAGTCCTACTCGGGGAGCCAGTGGCCCGTTGGTCAAGCGGTTAAGACACCGCCCTTTCACGGCGGTATCGGGGGTTCGATTCCCCCACGGGTCACCAATATGGACGATTAGCTCAGCTGGGAGAGCGCCTGCCTTACAAGCAGGATGTCGGCAGTTCGATCCTGTCATCGTCCACCACATTGGCGAGTTCGCAATAGCGAGCTCGCTTTTTTATTTTATTATGTAACTTCATTGGCTAATGAGCTAAGATGTGGTAACATAAAAGAATAAATATATAGCTATTATGGATAAGTAAAATAGATTGGCAGGAGGAATAAGATGTCTGCATATATACCGTACTTAGTTGTATTAGGTGTGATTTTAGTATTCTTTTTAGTATGCTATTTAGTATTTCGTGATGGTGATACATCGGAAGCTACGCTTGATACAAGTTCAGATTCGGTTGTAAATACCGATTATTATGCGCGGAAACGGCGCGATCATGGAGCGGAGTATTATCGAGAAGAACAGAAGGCGAATGATTCGCTAGCGCAAACTGGCGAGCAAGATATGGCGACTACATTTGTACCTTTATCTAAAGAACATGTAGGTAGTGAATTTGAAACGGCTATGGAGAACACTCCTGCTGCCAGCCTTAGTAATGATTTTGGCATCACTGAAGGGGATAGTCGTCTAGGGGATGACATTGTATCTGATTTAGACATGACTAAGCCTATGCTTAAAATCCCTACAGAACCAAGTGCGAGCAGTGAAGCGGATTTAGAGTTAACACGGCGTATTCAACGGATTATGCCTGCCAGTGTTGAAGGGGCGGAAGCAGCTAATGATGCTACTCGTATTATTCCGATAGTACGTGAACCTTTGACAAAAGAAGAAACGACTAATTTAGAGACTGCCCAGGATATGAAGGAGCCAGGCTTAACAGATTTAATTGCTTTAGGGACGAGTCATTTTATGAGTTCCTTTGGTGCGATTAATATAAGTACTAAAGAACAAGTATTAGATATTACAACGACTGCTTTGGAACGGTTAGGCATTACTGAAAGTGGTGAGTTGCAGGCTTTATTGGAAAATATCGTAGTGCAAGAAGCATTGCTTTGTATGCAAAAAGCATATGCTACCACCCCTACTAGCTGGATGAAAGAAACGGCTATTGAAGCGTTTATTGATGTAGTGCAAGAACCTAAATCTAGCACGCCGTATTTGGTGGCGTTTGATGCATTGCGTATTTTGCCACATTTACAGTTAGGTCATTTCCAGATTATGGCGCTAGCCTTGTTGTTGCAATATTCTCGTAATTCAAATAACTACAGCTTAGAGCATTTACAGCATTATGTAGATAAATATATTGAGCCATTTTTGTCTGAATTGCCACGCGAAGAATCTATGTATCGTCAGTTGGATTACTTGCGTTGCTCAACGCAAGAGTCAGAGCGCAATACGTTCTGGGATATAATGGTACACTCCTATCCTTTAGTGTTTGCTTATGCCGGTTTTGATAAGGATGAATTATCACGAGCTTTACGAGGCCATGCATTAGATGGTCGTTATGTAGTGAAGAGTATAAATTCTCCATTATTAAAATTAGCCGTTGTTGATGAAGGCTTGGCACCACGTTATTTCAAAATGGCACATATTGATAATCCTGAAATTCAACAACATGTATTAGGCTTAGCTATGAGCAAGCCTGTTAACTTTACACAAGCGGATCGTAAGCTAGTATTGGAAAATATTTCGCCTGTATTACCTAAAGTGGCAGACATTTATGATGCTATGCCATTGAGCCATACAAGCCTTACCTTGTTGGGGCTTTACTTAGGTCGTGCACATGTAAAAGTGACAATTGGTGAGGAGTTTGACTTATCACCTTGGTTTTAGATATTAATGTAAAAGAGGACTTCTGTTAGAAAGAAGTCCTCTTTTTTTGTGGCTCAGTTTAGATTGGATTAGGGTTAAAAGCTATATTCGCTAATAGCTGTTAAATCTAAGAGTTTTACTTTTTTGCCCTCAAATTCTATGATACTTTCATCTTGTAAACGACCTAATTCTCGGCTTAGTGAAGTACGGGATACATTGAGTACATCAGCCATTTCTTGGCGATTGTGCGGCAAAGTAATAGGGTTTTGCTTTTGACGACGATATAAATCATCGAAGTAGGCGTAAATGCGCTCCCGCATACCTTTTAAGGATAAGTAGTGAACTTTGCGGGTAAGGGCCAATGCTTTTTCCGACATATCGTGAAGTAAATTTGTTAGTATTTGTTTTTGACAGGTATCGCAATGGTTGAAAGAATTAGTAAAGGCTGATTTTGGTAAAAATAAAACTTCACTATCTTTAGTAGTTTGGATAGTAGCGGGCCAATTGGGCATATCGGTGAAGAGTAAAGCTTCGCCAAACATAGCCGAAGGGGTCAGTTCTGTCATAATGGTGCGTTGGCCGAGAACATTTTCGCGAGTTAAATGAGCGCGCCCTGATAGTAATAGGCCCATGCCTTCCATAGGTTCACCAGCAATGGCGATAAAACTATTTTTTTTAAAAGATTTAATAGTCAGATCGGGCGAGCTTAGAAATAAACGTAATTGATCTTCTCCAATATTGCGAAATAAGGCGCTACTACTTAGGGTGTTTAAATATAGGGAAATGGTGTTATTAGATAATCCGATACTCATAGAAGCCTCCTTTAAGATAAAATTTTTGTAAATGTTGCCATAGCTACAGTTTTTTCTTTTTCAGTATACTATAATTTACACATAGTCACAAATAAACAACTTGCTTCAGGTGACATTTGGTTTGATGATATAGCAAGTGATTTATATTTTTTTTACTTTCTTACGAGTGCTAAGAAAGTGTCGTATCGGGTGAGTCCCGAAGAAGGAGGCTAATATGAGTATGTTTTGTTTCCAGTGTGAACAGTCTGCAAATCCAGGTGGTTGTACAGTACAAGGCGTATGTGGTAAAACAGCGCCAGTAGCGAACAAACAGGATGAATTAACATCCGCTTTGATTGGTTTAGCACGTGCTTGTGATGCAAAAGGCGCATCTGCTAAAGAATATCAATTATTAAAACAAGGCTTGTTCATGTGTGTAACAAACGTTAACTTTGACGAAGAACGTGTACAAGAGTTCATTAATCGTGTAGAAGCCGCTCGTACTGCTATTGATGCAAGTGCTCAAGATTTTGATTGGGAAGCTCTTTGGGTGGGCGAAGAAGATATCATTTCCTTACGTTCTACGTTACTCCTTGGTATGCGCGGTATGGCAGCTTATGCTTGGCATGCATCTGTATTAGGTTATGATGATGCTGAAGTAGATGCTTGGTTCGTAAAAGGTCTTGTAGAATTTGCTAAAGATCACAGTGCTGATGAATGGTTAGCATTATTGATGGAATTTGGTCATGTGAACTTGAAATGTATGGCCCTTCTTGATTCTGCTAATACAGAAAGCTATGGTACACCAGTACCTACAAAAGTGCCTTTGACAGTAGAACCAGGTCCTTTCATCGTAGTAACTGGTCATGACTTACATGATCTTAAAATGCTATTAGAACAATCTGAAGGTAAAGGCGTTAATATTTATACTCATGGTGAAATGTTACCTTGCCATGCATATCCTGAACTTAAAAAATATGCACACTTAAAAGGTAACTTTGGTACAGCTTGGCAAAACCAACAGAACGAATTTGATGGCGTACCAGGTGCGTTCTTATTCACTACTAACTGCTTAATGCCACCTCGTAAAACGTATGAAGACAATATTTTCACTACAGACATGGTTGGTTTCCCAGGTCTTAAACATGTAGATGCTAATGAAGATGGCACTAAAGACTTCACAGCTGTTATTGAAAAAGCATTAGAACTTGGCGGTTATACAGAAGCACAAGAGTTTACTGGTATTAATGGTGGTCATGAAGTAACAACTGGTTTCGGTCATGGTACAGTTCTTAGCATCGCTGATAAAGTGATTGATGCTGTTAAAGCGGGCGCTATTAAACACTTCTTCTTAGTAGGTGGTTGTGATGGTGCTAAAGTAGGTCGTAACTACTATACTGAATTTGTAAAACAAACACCAAAAGATACCGTAGTTCTTACATTAGCTTGTGGTAAATATCGTTTCAACGACCTTGAAATTGGTGAAATCGGCGGCATTCCTCGTATGTTAGATATGGGCCAATGTAATGATGCTTACTCTGCTATCCAAGTAGCCGTAGCTTTAGCTGGTGCTTTTGAATGTGATGTAAATGATCTTCCATTGACTTTAGTATTGTCTTGGTACGAACAAAAAGCGGTATGTATCTTGTTAACCTTATTAGCTTTAGGTATCCGCAACATCTATATTGGACCTACTTTACCTAAATTCTTATCCAGCAATGTATTGGGTATTTTGGTTGAAAAATTCCAATTACATCCAATTACTACACCAGAAGCTGATATGAAAGCTATTTTAGGTAATAATTAATTATTGGTTTTGTTACAATACGATACATGATATTGTAGTCCGTTAGTTTACTAAAGGATAACAAAAACAAATATAAACAAAGTAACTCCCTCGTTAGAGGGGGTTATTTTTGTATTTTGTATAGAAAAAATCAACTTATATGTCAATAATAAACATCTTAGAGTGGCTAATAATAAAGCAATTTAAAAGAAATTGAGAAACTGATGAATTGTATATGCATAAAAAGTATAGAAATGTCTATCCTATAAAAACAATCTGTGGTATAATGTAAAGCAAGGTAAGCCGTGGCTTTGTGATATATACTATAGAAGAAGAAGCCTTGTGACGGCGTGAAAACGTTTCCTGTAGGAGGACATAATGAGCAGTGTTTTTGAGATTATCGGACCAGTGATGATTGGTCCATCCAGTTCGCACACCGCCGGAGCTGCGCGATTGGGCAAAATGGCGCGTTATATTTTTAAGGAACATATTGAGCGCGTAGATTTAACATTATTTGGATCCTTTGCTAAAACTTATAAAGGGCATGGCACAGATCGTGCTTTGGTTGGTGGTTTATTGGGCTTTGATGCGGAAGATGAACGTATTCGTGATGCCTTCAAAGCAGCGGCTAAGGGGAATTTACAATATCAATTTATTGAATCCTCCGAAGAAGGGGGCCATCCTAACGAAGTTCGTTTTGATTTATATGGTAAAAATGATTATCATATGTCAATTGTAGGGCGTTCTTTAGGGGGCGGCCGTATTTTAGTGACTAATGTAAACGCGTTAGACGTAGAAATTTCAGGTGAAGATTACACAATTTTGACATTCCATCATGATTGTCCTGGGGTTATTGCTGCCGTAACTAGCTTATTAGGTCGCGCTGATGTTAATATTTCGACTATGAAAGTATTCCGTAAACGTAAGCACTGTGAAGCGGTTATGTTGATCA
The DNA here is from genome assembly GCF_943192895.1 of Veillonella intestinalis. Taxonomy (NCBI): domain Bacteria; kingdom Bacillati; phylum Bacillota; class Negativicutes; order Veillonellales; family Veillonellaceae; genus Veillonella; species Veillonella intestinalis. The sequence continues at coordinate 143,659 of NZ_CALPCB010000008.1, forward strand.
ATACAGACTCGCCAGTAGAGGCAAGTGTAATGAATGAAATTCAGAAGAATAAAGATATTTCTTCGGTTATGTATTTTGAACCATTAGAGAAGGCGGTGACAGAATGAGTTACTTATATGATACCTTGGCAGATTTGATGCACCTTAGTGAAACTCATGAGTTGCCTGTTTGGGAAATTGTAATTCGTGCTGAAATGGAATCGACTGGTGAAACTCGTGAAGCCATCGAAGGGGAAGCACTTCGTCGTGTACAAATTTTTAAAGATTCAGTAGTGAATGGTGTAGAAGACCGCAAACGTACTATGAGTGGTATGTCTGGTGGTCAAGCTCATGTTTTATTAGAGCATACACCTCGCTTATTAAGTCCTGTTGCTTATAAAGCGTTAACCTATGCCATCGCGGTTAATGAAGCGAATGCTAAAATGTTCCGGGTAGTAGCTTGTCCTACAGCTGGTTCTTGTGGTGTTATGCCAGGTTGTATGTGCGCAGTAGGTGAAGAATTTGAAATGGACGATGCGGCCTTCTTGCGTGGTTTCTTTACCGGCGCTGGTATTGGCAATGTTATTACGAATCAAGCTTGTGTAGCTGGTGCAGTTGGTGGTTGTCAGGCAGAAGTTGGTTCAGCGGCAGCAATGGCAGCTGGTGCTATTGTAGCTATGCTTGAAGGGACTACTAAGCAGGTAATGAATGCTGTTGCTTTATGCCTAAAAAATGTACTCGGTCTTGTATGTGATCCGGTGGCGGGTCTCGTAGAAGTGCCTTGTGTAAAACGAAATGGCGTATATGCGGTGCATGCCTTCAGTGCTGCTGAAATGGCTATGGCTGGTTTGATTAGTCAGATTCCAGTAGATGAGGTTATTGAAGCGATGAATCGAATTGGTCGTGCCTTACCAAGTTCACTTCGTGAAACTAGTGAAGGTGGTTTAGCTACTACTGAGACTGGTCGTCGTATTGCTGCTCAGTTACAAGATATGTAAATCAATGCATCTTTGCAAGGAAACTTGTGAAGATGCATTTTTTATATGAGGAATTGGTATTGATATGAGGGTAATTTGTGTTTAATTACTAGATTGAAAAGGGTGAATTTAGCAAGGGTCTATGCTATAATAAAATGATATGAGAGAGGTGAGTAATGATGAAATGGTTTACACGGTCAAAGACTATATTAAAACCGTCAGGGCCTATTTGGATTGGTGCTGAAAAAATTTTAGATACTTTGACAAGCGCTGGCTTTGAGGCCTATGTCATAGGCGGGGCTGTTCGTGATTTATTGCTTCATCAAGATCCTCATGATTATGATATTGTTACACAGGCTAAGCCTGATGAGATTATGGCTATTATGAAACAAGCCGGCTATACCACCACGGGCCTTATCGGTAAATCTTTTGGGGTTGTAGTGGTCACGGTGCCGGAAGGTTCTTATGAGGTAGCTACCTATCGGACTGAACGATATGGGGCAGATAGTCATAGACCAGAAGAAGTTAGTTATGCAGACTCTTTGGCTGAAGATGTAAAACGGCGTGATTTCACGGTCAATGGGTTAGCTATGAGTCGCACTGGAGAAGTGATTGACTTAGTAGGTGGTTTAAAAGATTTAAAGAAACGCACGTTGCGAACCATTGGCGATGCTAAAGAACGTTTTCAGGAAGATGCTCTTCGTTTATTTAGGGCTTGTCGCTTTGTAGGGAAATTAGATTTTTTACCTCATCGTTCACTGTTGGAGGGCATGGCGCCTAGTTTTGAACGGGTAAAGGGTTTGTCTTTAGAACGAGTGAGACAGGAATTAGATGCTTTACTCGTGACGCCGGCGGTGGCAAAAGGTTTGGATGTTTTGGTCCAGTCTGGATTAGCTGATTGTACTTGCCGCGTGTTAGAAGAAGGCGTTTATCGAGAAGTCCCTGTTTTACCTGAGTTGCGCCATTTAGTAGGCTTACCGCAACAGCCTGAATTTCATGCCTATGACGGTTGGGTGCATACGCTGGCGGTGGTGCAGGCCACTAGGGCTGATTTAACCTTGCGGTGGGCGGCCTTGCTTCATGATGTAGCTAAAGGCGAAGAGGGCATTCGGGGCTTTAATAAAGGGCGAATTACTGATCGCGGTCATGACAAGGCTGGGGCGGCTATGGCAGAAATAATTTTAAGCCGTTTGCAGTATCCTAAAGCCTTAGTTAATCGCGTGGCGTGGCTTGTAAGTAGCCATATGCGGTTCCATTATTTTGTGAATAACGAAGAAGCGGATCCTTGGAAATGGATGCGTAAAGAAGCGCAGAGTGGCTCGTTTCGTAAAAGTAGTGAGCTAAAAGAAGCGGTGCTTCAAATGGCCGAAGTTTGTGCTGCTGATGTTATTGGCTGTGGTCGACCTAATAGTAGTACGGCGGGAACACTGGCTTTTGGTGACTGTTTAGCTCATATTACAGAATCCATGCCTATTCATACTCGTGATTTAGCGTATGGTCCTGAGTTACCTGCTTTGTTAGGTAATCAAACAGGTACAATTTTGCAAGAATTATTAGTTCAAGTGCGCAGTGGTCAAGTGGCGAATGAGCCAGCTGCTTTATTGGCAGCAGCTGAACGTAAATTGGCACGGAAAGCACATAAGGAGTTATAACGATTTATGATTAAAGGTGAAGAAAAAATAGCCTTTCGTGATAATATATCTAAACTTATGGCCTTTGTGTTTTTGGCCATCATCGTATTAGTGGGCCGTTTGATTTGGCTACAAGTTATTGACAAGACAACCTTGGACACTAAGAATTTAGATCAAGTAGAAACAAGTCGCAAATTACAATCCCCACGAGGGACAATTTATGATCGCAATGGGAGTCCCCTAGCTATGAGTATGGTCACTCGTTCATTATATGCGGACCCTAAAATGATTAAAAAGTCTCCTGAGGAGATTGCCGCTCTTATCGTGCCATATACGCGCATTAAGGAAGAGGAAATTGTAAAACGTTTGAAAGAGGATACAGCCTTTATTTGGTTGGATCGTATGATGGACCCTGATAAATCGAAAGCCTTGGCTAAGGTTATGAAGGAGAATGAGTTAGAGGGGCTCAACTTTGTAGAGGAAAGTCGTCGCTTTTATCCTAATGGTAATTTGTTAGCGCAAGTATTAGGCTTTGTAGGAACTGATGATAAAGGCCTTGATGGTCTTGAAATGGCTAAAGATGATATTATCCGTGGTGGGATTACTAAAGAATTAGTTGCCACTGACCAGCATGGTAATGCTATTTTTGGTTCTGTATTATCTAAGTTTTTACCAGAAAAAGAACGGAGTATTACCTTAACCATTGATATAACGGTGCAGTTTATTGCAGAACGAGCTCTTGATAAAGTAATGGCAGAGTCTAAGCCGAATGGTGCTAGCATTATTATTATGGACCCGAAAACGGGTGAGATTTTAGCTATGGCTAATCGACCAACTTATGATCCGAATCATTATGAAAAAGGCAATGAAAACTCTTTCAAAAATCGGGCGGTTATTGATATGTATGAACCAGGTTCAACTTTTAAGCCGTTGACGGCTTCGGCTGCTTTAGCTTCTGGTAAATGGACTGTTGATACGGTATACAATGACACTGGTAGTATTAATGTAAGTGGGCATACCATTCAAAACTGGAATGGCGAAGGGTATGGCAATGTAAAATTACTAGAGATTTTGAAATACTCCATTAATACAGGCATGGCGCAATTGGGGATTAATACGGGCAAAGAAGTCATGATGGAATACTTGAAGGGTTATGGCTTTGGCAAAAGAACGGGCATTGAATTGCCTGGTGAAGCAGAAGGTCAGTTGATTCCTGAAAAAGATATTTCGCAATTAGATTTAGCGACTATGGCCTTTGGACAAAGTGTGGCAGTAACGCCATTACAGATGGTACAAGCCTTTGGTGCCATTGCCAATGGTGGTAAAATGATGATGCCTCATATTATTAAGAGTATTAACAATCCAGATGGTAGCCCTGTAGAAACGGAACAGATTAAAGAAGTAGGACAACCTATTCCTGAAACAGTGGCGAAAACAATTTTAGATATGCTTGAAAAAGAAGTATCAGAAGGCGGCGGTAATAAAGCATCGGTAGATGGCTACCATTTTGCGGGGAAAACAGGTACTGCACAGAAACTTGATGCTGAACATGGGGGCTATTTGGATGGCCGTTATATTGCATCGTTTATTGGTGTAGGTCCTGTCGAAGATCCTCGATTTGTGGCGCTCATTGTTATTGATGACCCAAATGGAGTGTATTATGGTGGGCAAATTGCAGCCCCTGTTTTTAAAGACATTATGAGCCAGTTAGTACGATACTTCCAATTGTCTCCATCGGTGACGAAGGAAAAGGATTTACAAGGTGTGGCTGCAGGGGAAAGACCTACAAAACCAGTGGTATCCAAAACAGATGATGGCACGGTTATAATGACTGATTTTACAGGTTGGACAACTGGTGAAGTAAGGGATTGGCTCCATGAAGCAGGCTTGCAATTTGTACCTGATGGGACTGGCTATGCGATTAGCCAAGATGAACCAGCTGGTGCTGAAGTTCCTATAGGTGAGGCAGTAACTGTATATTTTAAACGTTAAGGAGGAAATGGCATGATGGAATTACGTGGTAAGGCTGTAGCGGATGCTCATAAGGCTGTATTAAATGAGCGCTTAGTTGCTTTAGAAGCTAAGGGCGTAGTATTGACCTTGGGAATTTTATTAGTAGGTGATGATAAAGCAGCGCAAATGTATGCTCATTTTATGGAAAAAACAGCTAAAAATGCAGGCTTTGGTGTTGATTTAGCTCACTTGCCAGCAACGGCTAGTTTTGAAGAAGTAGTCGCTGTTATTGACCGCTGGAATCAGTCTGATGCTGTTTATGGTGTATTGCCACTTATGCCTATGCCTCCACAAATAGATAGAGACGCCTTAATTGAACGTTTATCGCCTGAAAAAGATATTGATGGTTTAACATCTAAAAATATCGGCTTAGCCAGCGCTGGTAAAGGTGGTTTTTGGCCTTGCACACCAAGAGCTTGTATGGCAATTTTAGAACATTATAATATTCCCCTAGCCGGTAAAGAAGTTGTGGTGGTAGGGCGTAGTCAAGTGGTGGGGAAACCAGTGGCGCTGTTGCTATTAGAAAAACACGCAACGGTGACACTTTGCCATTCTAAGACGGCTGATTTAGAAGCACATTTGAAGCGAGCGGATATTGTTATTGCTGCTGTTGGACGAGCTCATGTCATTACTGGTGATATGTTAAAAGAAGGAGCCGTAGTGATTGATGTAGGTATCAATGATTTAGATGGTAAAACGGTGGGCGATGTGGATTATGAATCAGCCTTGCCTGTAGTTAGTGCTATTACACCAGTTCCTGGTGGGGTTGGCTCGGTGACCACGACTATGTTGTTAGAAAATATTTATGAGGCATACCATGCACGAAATGTCGATTGCTGAAGGAATTGTAGACATTGCACTGCAGACCTTGGCGGCTAATAATGGCACGATTATTCATGCGATTCAATTACGTTTAGGTGTCATGTCTGGGGTGGAACCAGAGGCTTTGCAATTTTGCTTTGCGGCAGTAACTAAACATACAGCTGCGGCTGAGGCAGTTTTGCAGATTGAAATGATACCGCTACGCGGCAAATGCTTAGACTGCGATTATGAATTTAGTGTAGCCGATTATGTGTTTAAATGTCCGCACTGTGAAAGTTTAGCCATTCAAACGATAACAGGCCGTGAATTACAGGTTGCGTCCATTGATATGGATTGAAGAAAGGGAATTATGGAAGTTACAGTAATGACCGATGTGCTTGCAAAAAACGATGCTATTGCAGCCGATTTGCAACGTATATTTAAAGAAAAAAATATATTTGTATTTAATTTATTAGGTTCCCCAGGCGCGGGTAAAACATCTCTATTAGAGGCAACCTTAAAAGAGTTATCGCAGGAGTATTCTCTGGCTGTCATAGAGGGGGATTTATACACTGCAAAAGATGCGGAGCGAATTCACAAATTAGGTATTCCCGTATTGCAGATTAATACAGTTGGTGGTTGTCATTTAGATGCGAAGATGATTGAAGATGCACTAGGTGATCTTGATTTAGATGCTTTGGATATGATTATTATTGAAAACGTTGGTAATTTAGTATGTCCTGCGGAATTTGCTATTGGTGAAGCTATGAAGGTGACAGTCTTGTCTGTTACCGAAGGGGAAGATAAACCTTTAAAATATCCACTCATTTTTAAAGAATCTAAAGCCGTTTTATTGAACAAAGTGGATTTATTGCCCTATATTCCATTCGACAAAGAAAAGGCATTAACAGATATACATAATCTAAATCCAATAGCTGATGTTTTTGAAGTTAGTTGCACGGCTAAAACAGGTCTTGCAGATTGGCTGAATTGGTTGCGGGCGCAAATTGATGCGGCACGAAAGGGTTAAATATGATGAAGTTACAGCGAAAACAATTGGCCCTAGCACTGGGAGCTTTTTTGTTAACAACGTCTGTAGGGGCTGCTGATAGTGAGTTGCGTATGGACCCTAGTGATACATGGGCGCCAGAGCGGGCGGCGGTTAATAAGATGGCCGTACGTTTAGCGGAAAGTTTAGAAGAACAAAAGAGTGTTGAGGCTGGTGTAGATTTAACAGCTGTGGGGAAAAGCTATACGGCGGATACGTTAGAACCTATGGCAGCAAAGGATTTTAGTATTAAAGATTTAACTTTGGGAGCGGTGGAACCTGTATTGACGAAGGAGTCGTTAGGCATAACCTTAGGCGGTAAAACAGTAGGCCATGTAACAGGAGATTTTACTACCTATGAAGGGGAAGCAGGAAGCTATACAGTGTATACTGGCCCTTCGTGGTCTGAAGGGGCACGGGAGAGTCTTCTTCGTCAAGAAGGATTAACCTATCAATATGAGCCAAGAACGATAACTAACATACATATTACTGGTGAAAATTTAGAGACTGGACGGGGAATTTCTATCGGTAAAAGTCGTGGCTCCGTGTTGTTTGCCTATGGGGCGCCACAAGCTATGTGGCGTGATTTAAAAAAAGGCACCGTTTCGTTGATATATTTTTATGATGAAAGTAAAAATATTGTAAAAAGCAAGCAGGAGTTTGCTGAGGCTGTGGCGAATGATAACAAGGTAAGCACAGCAATGTTGGATCCTGTGATGCAGGGGGCTCCTGCTACTCGATATTTGGTATTTACTTTAAAAGACAATAAGGTAAAAGCTATCGATATGATTGATGGGCAAGTATGGACACAGCTTCATTTACCCCCAGTAACAGTACAATATTATAAAGCCAATCATTTAAAAGATGATGACTTTGTCCTCATGGGGTATCGTGTAAATGCACCATTTGTAGCTGATCAAAATGAACAGTGGCAACAGCGTGGCTTTTTATATGGCGATGAATTTATTGCCTATGATGATATGCTAATTGGTTTTGATAAGCGGCAGACTGTAGCCCGTGCTATGATAACTAAAAGTACGGCTTTGACAAGACGAGGCATATCTATCGGGGATAGTAAATATTTATTATTGTATTTATATGGCATGCCTAGTGCTATAGAAGCGGATAAAGGGGCTAATGGTGAGCCACTTATGGTATATACATATAAGAATCCAGATTCAGCATATAGCTATTTATTGTTTACGGTAGGTGAAACCGACAATTTTATAAAAAGTGTAATGCTGTCAGACAGACCTAACAAAGAATTGAGTAAATAGGCTTTCGGTAAAGGAGGATGACACATGGTAACAACACAGGACATTAAAGAACGATGGAAATCACTACAGAGTGATGAAGAACGCATTCTATTTGTAGTGGGCGGTCCGGGCTCTGGGAAGAGTAAGTTAATTCGTGAATTAGCTGAACAAGATGGTTGGAAGTACATCGAAGCAAAAGAACTTATTGAAGAAGAGTTTTTGGAAGTGGCCCGTGATTTACGACCTGATTTAGCGAAGGATGTTATGTGTAAAGCGCTAAAGGCCTGTGGGTCAGACGTGATTTTGTTAGATGGTGTAAATGTTTTGTTTGCCCCAATTTTAAACTTAGAGCCTATTGAGTTATTAAAGACAATTAGTCGGATGTATCCTCTAGTAGTTGGATGGCGTGGTAAATTTGATGGTGAAACTCTATTTTTAGAGCATAATAATAATCCAACTTATTTTTCTTTTAAAGTAGAAAAACCAGAACGAATTATAACTATTGATTAAAACTGACTATAGGTTGGTAATTGTTCTTAGGTATTTGTGATTTCTTGTAATTATAGATACAAAGGCGATAAGGGACTATAGGTATGAAATATTTCATTGCCTATGGTTCCTTTGTTTTTATTTTATTTTTTAGGTATAGACATAGTGGATATAGTTTGGTATAATGAATCGTCAGGTAGTCGCCTGGCTTTTTTAAGTTGCCTAAAACTTGACAGGCTTGGCCTACTGTGATAGGCTATATTAGCATATGATGTTTTAACGGCAAGTTTATTTTGAAGTGAGGTGTATCCGGATGCGTAATGCAGTGACTATGGCATGTACTGATTGCAAACAACGTAACTATCAGACGAACAAGAATAAGAAAAATAATCCTGATCGTATTGAAATGATGAAATACTGCAAATTCTGCGGTAAACATACGTTACATCGCGAAACGAAATAATTCGTTTCATCCAATTACCCGATGATTTAAGGATGTGAAATGATGGCAGGATCCAATTCTACAACACCGCAACGTCGTGGCGGCGTAGGCCGTATGGCCCGTGAAATGAAAGCGGAACTCAAAAAAGTAGTCTGGCCGACAAGAAAAGAGCTCATCAATTACACAATTGTAGTATTTCTCACTGTAGTATTCGTCGCTGCCTTAATCGGTATCGTTGATGCTATCTTTGGCGAATTATTCCAGTTGTTGATGCGTGTTGTCGGATAGGAGGCCTTTCCGTGGAAGCAGAAAAGAAATGGTATGTTATTCATACTTACTCAGGCTACGAAAATAAAGTAAAAACTAATCTGGAACTGAAAGTTCAATCTATGGGGCTTGAAGAGACTATTGGTCGTATTCTTGTGCCGGTAGAAGATGAAGTGGACGAGAAGGATGGCGTAAAGAAAGTTGTTAAGCGCAAAATCTTCCCTGGCTACGTTTTAGTAGAGATGGAAGTTAATGATCGTTCCTGGTACGTAGTGCGTAACACACCGGGGGTAACAGGCTTTGTTGGGTCTGCTACAAAACCGGTACCGTTGTCTGATTCCGAGGTTGAATATATCCTCAAATCACAGGGGCTGGATCAAGCGCCAAAGCATACAATCGATGTCGTAGTAGGCGAAACAGTGCGCATTACTTCTGGTGCCTTTGAAGATAGATTAGGTACAATTACTGAAATCAATCACGAAAAACAAACATTAAAACTTGATGTGGAAGTGTTTAATCGTGATACATCGGTAGAGGTAGATTTTTCTCAAGTAGAGAAAGATCTTTAATATATACAATATAACTCTAAACTTTTTAGGCGGCTTGGTGGTCGCCAGTGGGAGGAAGTCATTCCGTTACCACCACATTTTGAGCGCAAGGAGGTGTAATCACCATGGCTAAAAAAGTTACAAAAATTGTAAAACTTCAGTGTGAAGCAGGAAAGGCAAGTCCAGCGCCACCTATCGGTCCAGCTCTTGGTCAGGCAGGTGTTAACATTATGGCATTCGTTAAAGAATTTAACGAACGCACAGCACAACAAGCTGGCTTAACAATTCCAGTTGTTATTACTGTATTTGAAGATAGAAGCTTCACGTTTGTTACGAAAACTCCACCAGCAGCTGTTCTTTTATTAAAAGCAGCTGGCATCCCAAAAGGATCTGGGGTTCCTAATCGTGACAAAGTAGCAAAGGTTAGTCGCGATAAAGTTCGTGAAATCGCAGAACTTAAAATGCCTGACTTGAATGCAAATACTGTAGAACAAGGTATGCGTATGGTAGAAGGTACTGCACGCAGCATGGGCATTGTAATCGTTGATTAATTAGCGTACGACATGTGCTGATGGAGCACATATCGGTGGGAGGGAATTCCCGTTAAACCACATAAGGAGGATTTTAAGATGGCAAAAGTAGGTAAGAAATACGCTGAAGCAGCTAAACTTATCGAAGCAGGCAAATTCTACGAACCAGTAGAAGCTGTTGAGCTTGTTAAGAAAACTGCGACTGCTAAATTCGACGAAACTGTTGAAATCTCTTTCAACTTGAATGTCGATCCTAAATACGCTGATCAACAAGTTCGTGGTGCCGTTGTTTTACCTCATGGTACTGGTAAAACTAAACGCGTACTCGTATTTGCGAAAGGCGATAAAATTAAAGAAGCTGAGGAAGCTGGCGCAGATTTCGTTGGCTCCGAAGAGTTAGTAGCTAAAATTCAGGGTGGTTGGAGCGACTTCGACGTTGCTGTAGCAACTCCTGACATGATGGGCCAAGTTGGTCGTTTAGGTAAAATTTTAGGTCCTAAAGGATTAATGCCAAACCCTAAAGTTGGTACTGTAACTATGGACGTAGCTCGTGCTGTTAACGAAATTAAAGCTGGTAAAATTGAGTATCGTACTGATAAAGCAGGTATTATTGCTTGTGCAATCGGTAAAGCTTCTTTCGATGATGCAAAATTGCTTGACAATTACCGCACAATCGTTGATACTATTATCAAGGCAAAACCAGCTGCAGCAAAAGGTCAGTACATTAAATCTGTAACCTTGAGTTCCACAATGGGACCTGGTGTTCCTCTTAACGTATTCAAATTGACTACTGTTACGAAGGAACAATAATTATATATGTTCTCTTAGCTGTAGACCGCAGGTATGTATAATGGATGTAAATCCGCCCGCAGAGGCTGACACCGAATTCTATTATGGAACGGTTACGACCTCATTGCGTTGGTAATGAGGTCGTTTTTACGCTAAGATAGTACATAGAGCATCACCAAAATCTATAAGGAGGTATTCTAATGGCTGTCACTACACAGAAACAGGCAATCGTTGCACAGATGAAAGAAAATCTTTCTGAAGCAAAGGGGGCCGTACTCGTTGGTTACCATGGCTTGACAGTAGCTCAGGTAACTGATTTACGCCGTAAATTCTTAGCGGAAGATGTAGAATATAAAGTAATCAAAAATACTTTAACTCGCATCGCTGTTAATGAATTAGGTATTGAAGGTTTCGCTGAACATTTGGAAGGTCCAACTGCGTTGGCAATTTCCAAAACTGATGCAGTTGCACCAGCTCGTATCATCGAAGACTTCATTAAAGACACTAAAACGGAAGCAATCGACGTTAAAGTTGGTCTTGCAGAAGGTAAACTTCTTTCTGCTGACGAAGTTAAAGCGCTTGCTAAATTGCCTAACCGCGAAGGTATGCTTTCCATGCTTCTTTCCGTACTTCAGGCTCCAATCCGCAACGTGGCTTACGCTGTAAAAGCTGTTTCGGAAGCAAAAGACGAAACTGTAGCATAATCAGTAATTTTTACATATTACTACAAAATATAATTAGTGGAGGAACTAAATCATGGCACTTAACATTGAAAACATCGTTGCTGAATTAGAACAAGCAACTATCCTTGAATTAAATGATCTTGTAAAAGCTATCGAAGAAAAATTTAACGTAACTGCAGCTGCTCCTGTAGCTGTTGCTGCTGCTGGCGGTGCTGCTGGCGCAGGCGAAGAAAAATCTGACTTCGACGTAATCTTGAAAGATGCTGGCGCTGGTAAAATCAACGTAATTAAAGTTGTTCGTGAAGCAACTGGTCTTGGCTTGAAAGAAGCTAAAGCTGTTGTTGACGGCGCTCCTGCACCTGTTAAAGAAGGTATGCCTAAAGCTGACGCTGAAGCTCTTAAAGCTAAATTGGAAGAAGCTGGCGCAACTGTTGAACTTAAATAATTTAAGCCCTGTGGCGTAATTATTAAGACAATAAGCTAATAGAAACCGCTCTCTTAGGAGGGCGGTTTTTTGTATTGTTATTTTTAAAAAGATATGGAAATATATTAGAGAACACTATTTTCGATATTCTATAAAACTATTTTAGATAACTTTATTTATTCCTTAAAGTCATACGAGAAAACCCTTGAAGTTTAGTACGTTTTCAAGTTGTTCTATAGAAAAAGACATGTTCTAAACCTTACATATCCTTATTTGATATAGCCTTATAGCTCTTTTTACTTTAGTTGTACATTGTATACATGTTATAATGAACGTGTCCAATAGATATGGATGGAGTGATCTTAGCCCATCCTGGACATCTTATAGAGACTATCATAAACAGGTAATCAGAAATTACTCACAATTACTGTGAGTAGCTATAAAGGAATCATAGTATTGGATTAAGATGAAGGATGAGGTACAGTATGCGTAAAGAACATGATTTTTTAGGTGAATTAGAAGTTGCTGATGAATTGTATTATGGTGTGCAAACTTTGCGTGCTCTAGAAAACTTTAACATTACGGGGAAAAATATTGACCATGACTTTATTCGTTCCTTAGCGATGGTTAAAAAAGCATGTGCATTGGCTAATATGAAAACTGGACGTATGGATCCAACTATTGGTAATGCCATTGTGAAAGCAGCTGATGAAATTATTGCTGGTGGCTTTATTGATCAGTTCCCAGTAGATCCTATTCAAGGTGGGGCAGGTACTTCTTTCAACATGAACATGAATGAAGTATTGGCTAACCGTGCACTTGAAATTTTAGGTCATCCAAAAGGAAGCTATGACATTATTTCTCCAAATAATCATTGTAATATGGCGCAGTCTACTAATGACGCGTTCCCGACAGCGATTAAAGTGTGCGCAATTTTGAAGAGCAAACCATTATTGGCTGCCTTACAACGTTTAGTAGATGAACTTGAAAAGAAAGCTGAAGAATACAAAGAAGTATTAAAAATGGGCCGTACTCATTTACAAGATGCAGTGCCAATTACTTTAGGCCAAGAAATGGGTTCTTATGCATCGGGTATTCGTCGAGGCATCAAACGTATTGAATCTTCCATGTTAGGTGCTCATATTGTAAATATGGGAGCTACTGCAGTTGGTACCGGTCTTAATGCAGAGCCTTCTTACATTAAAGATGTGGCTGATGAATTATCTACTGTAGTAGGTGAAGAATTCTATACGGCAGAGAATCTAATTGATGCTACTAATAATACAGACGTGTTTGCTGATATTTCCAGTGGTATGAAAGTTACTGCGTTAGTATTGATTAAAATGGCGAACGACTTCCGTTTGATGGCATCAGGTCCTCGTTGTGGTATTGGGGAATTAAAATTACCACCTCGCCAACCAGGTTCTTCTATCATGCCAGGTAAAGTAAATCCAGTTATTGCGGAAGTACTTAACCAGGTATGTTACCAAGTAGTTGCTAACGACTTAGCGGTAACTTTAGGTGTTGAAAATGGTCAATTTGAGTTAAACGTAATGGAACCAGTTATTGCGTACAACTTGTTCAATGCTATGTGCTATTTGAAAAATGGTGTAAATACATTTGTTGACAAATTATTAATCGATTTAGAAGCTGATCGTGAACGTTGTCAATATTGGTTAGAACGTAGTGTTGGTATCGTAACAGCATTACTTCCTCACGTAGGTTATGAAAATGCCTCCGCTTTAGCAAAAGAAGCATACACTACGGGCCGAGCTATTAAAGAAATTATTCTTGAAAAAGGCTTGTTAACTAAAGAAGAAATGGAACATATTTTATCACCTGCAGAAATGACTAAGCCAGGTATTGCTGGTGCTGATATTTTAAAAGTAAAAGGTAACTAATTAAAATAGCCCCCTTATGAAAGACTGAGGTTAGATTTTTATCTAGCCTTGGTCTTTTTTGCTCTATAAAACGTTTTGCTTAATTGTTGTTTTTTTAAATTAGATTTTGACAAAGATAACTATTAATGCTATAATACTAAATTGCAAATGTACTCAATTAGAGAGTGATGCTTATATCACATTCGTTCTGTGCATCGCATAGAATGAACTGCTGAGTATGAATAAATAAGACTATAACATTGTTACTGATAAAGGGTAAATCTTCCAAGGTTGTGTCAGCCGATGGCGAAGCAAGGTTCAAAAGAAAAAATTGAGAGCCTTGCTTATTTTGTCATTGTGTTGACAGGAAAACTGAGACCTGGATGTTTGTCTTGTGTCATACCGTTATAGAATAGAAGGTAAGCCAATTGAAATGAGGGGTGAAAGCTGGTATGTTCAAACCTGAGCAGGTAGGTAAAAGAACGCGTTATACGTATGCTAAAATTGACGAAGTTCTAGAAATGCCACATTTGTTGGACGTGCAACGCAAGTCTTACGAGTGGTTTTTGGAGAGCGGTTTACAAAATATTTTTGACGATATTTCTCCGATTAAAGACAATTCAGGTAATTTAGTGCTTTCTTTTGAAGGTTTTAGCCTTGGAGAGCCAAAATATGATATTAACGAATGTAAAAACCGTGATGCTACATATGCAGCACCATTGCGTGTTAATGTTCGTTTGATTAATAATGATCCAGAAAATCAGGATATTAAAGAACAAGAAGTATTCATGGGTGATTTCCCATTGATGACGGAAACAGGCACATTTATTATTAATGGTGCTGAACGTGTTATCGTATCTCAGTTAGTACGTTCCCCAGGGGTATATTACACTCGTGAAATTGATACCATGGGTAACCGTTTATATGGTTCTACAGTAATTCCTAACCGTGGTGCTTGGATTGAGCTTGAAACAGATGCTAATGAAATGGTGGCGGTTCGTATTGACCGTAACCGTAAATTACCAGCAACTGTTTTAATCCGTGCCCTTGGTTGGAGTACAGATGAATCCATTTTAGAATTATTCTGGAATGGTGAAGTTGATGAAGATGGTAATCGCTTGTATGATGAACGTTTGGTTCGTACGTTAGAAAAAGATACGACTGAATCCGCTGAAGAAGCGTTAGTAGAAATCTACAAAAAATTACGTCCAGGCGAACCGCCTACTGTAGAAAGTGCTCGCAACTTATTTGACAATTTATTCTTCGATCCTCGTCGTTACGACTTGGCTCGTGTAGGTCGCTATAAATTAAATAAAAAATTAGGTTGGCGCCAACGTATGCTTGGCCAGACGTTAGCACAGCCAATTGTAAATATGGAAACGGGCGAAGTTATCGTTGATGCTGGCACTGTAATGAACGAAGAACAGCTAGATATCGTCGCTGATAGTGGTGTATTTAATGGTGAAGGTTTTGCTGAATTCTATGTAAAAAATGCAGATGGCACATCTTTCAAAGTAATTTGTAACAACTGTAATTTACCATTTGAACATCGTACTGTAACTCGTGAAGACATGATTGCTAATATTAGCTACTTGTTAAACCTTATGGACGGTGTAGGTCACGTAGATGATATTGACCACTTAGGCAATCGTCGTTTACGTTGCGTTGGTGAATTATTGCAGAATCAGTTCCGCATTGGTTTAACTCGTATGGAACGGGTTGTGCGTGAACGTATGACAATTCAAGATAATGCTATGATTACGCCACAAGCATTGATTAATATTCGTCCAGTAGTAGCAGCGATTAAAGAATTCTTTGGTTCTTCGCAGTTATCTCAGTTTATGGACCAAACAAATCCACTTGGTGAATTGACTCATAAACGTCGTTTATCTGCCTTAGGGCCTGGTGGTTTGTCTCGTGAACGTGCTGGTTTCGAAGTGCGTGACGTGCATCATTCCCACTATGGTCGTATGTGTCCAATTGAAACCCCAGAAGGTCCAAATATCGGTTTGATTTCTTCACTTTCTAACTATGCAAAAGTAAATGAATTTGGCTTTATTGAAGCGCCATATCGCCGTGTAGAAAAAATCTATGGTACAGGCGAAGAGGCTAACAAAATTATTAAAGTGCAAGTTTCTGAACAAGTTGTATATATGACAGCTGACGAAGAAGAAGGTATGACGATTGCACAGGCTAACTCCATCCTTGATGCTGAAGGCTGTTTCGTAGATACGCATATCGCTTGCCGTCGTGGTCATGAAGTCTTAGAAGTAGCGCCTGAAAAAGTTGACTACATGGACGTTAGCCCTAAAGAAGTTGTATCCATTGGTACAGCTATGATTCCATTCCTTGAAAATGACGATGCGAACCGTGCTTTGATGGGTGCGAACATGCAGCGTCAGGCCGTGCCATTACTTCGTGCACAGGCACCACTTGTTGGTACTGGTATGGAATATAAAGCCGCTTGTGACTCTGGCGTTTGTGTATTGGCTAAAGAAGAAGGTGTTGTTACTCGTTGTTGGGGTAATGAAATTCACGTTATGCGTGATAATGGTCGTGTAGATGTTTATAAATTAAACAAATTCTTACGTTCCAATCAATCCACTTGCTTTAACCAAAAACCAATCGTATTCCGTGGTGATCGTGTTGTAAAAGGTCAGGTATTAGCTGATGGTCCAGCAACTGATGGTGGCGAATTGGCGCTTGGCTTTAACGTACTTGTTGCCTTCATGCCTTGGGAAGGTTACAACTACGAAGATGCTATCTTGCTTAGTGAGGAACTTTGCAAAGAAGATATTTATACATCTATCCACATTGAAGAATACGAATGTGATGCTCGTGATACTAAATTAGGGGCTGAAGAAATTACTCGTGAATTGCCAAATACAGGGGATGACAATCTTCGCAATCTTGATGAAGACGGCATTATTTGTATTGGTGCTGAAGTTCACCCAGGGGATATCCTTGTTGGTAAAGTAACACCAAAAGGTGAAACTGAATTAACTCCAGAAGAACGCTTATTGCGTGCTATCTTTGGTGATAAAGAACGTGAAGTACGCGATACTTCTTTGCGCGTGCCTCATGGTGAATCTGGTAAAATCGTCGACGTTAAAGTATTTACTCGTGAAAATGGCGATGAATTACAACCAGGTGTTAATAAATTAGTGCGTGTATATATTGCACAAAAACGTAAAATCCACGAAGGCGATAAAATGGCTGGTCGTCATGGTAATAAGGGTGTCGTTTCACGTGTTATGCGTCAAGAAGATATGCCGTTCTTACCAGATGGCACACCAGTTCAAATTGTATTAAACCCATTGGGCGTACCATCTCGTATGAACATTGGTCAGGTATTAGAAACTCATCTTGGTTGGGCGGTACAAGGCCTTGGTATGCAAATTAAGGCTACTGACCTTAAAATTCAAAATGTATTGAATCAAGCAAAAGCAGATAGCCGCTACTGGGATAATATTGATCGCATTAAAGAATTATATGCTGAAATGGAATCCTTGCAGTCTAAAGTAGCTGAAAATGTAACTGTTTCCCATCTAGATGTGGACAGTGAAATTGATGCTCGTCGCGAAGAGGCTTTGGACTTAATCCATGAAGAAGCACAAAAACAGTTAAATTCATTGGGTGGCCGTGCGCGTTACGATGAATTGCGTGCTCTTGAAAAGAGTTATAGTGATGCAGAAATTGAATACTTCGATGAGGAAGAAGAAGCACCAGAAATGGAAGAAGCTTTACAAGCTGAATTGAAGGAACTTTCTGTAGTCGTTAATATTATCGAAGCTATCGAAACGTCTCGTGTAAAACGTGAAGAAATCCGTAAAAGCTTAGAAGCTTATGGCTATGACTATGAAACATATGGCATGCCAAAACCTGATGTAGCAGGTATTCACATTGCTACGCCAGTATTTGATGGGGCACACGAAACTGATGTATTTAATACGCTTCATATTGCTGGTAAAGATGATGATGGTAAAACCGTATTGTACGATGGCCGTACTGGCGAGCCAATGGATAATAAAGTTACCGTTGGTTATGTGTACATGTTGAAACTTCACCATCTTGTAGATGATAAGATTCATGCTCGTTCTACAGGTCCGTACTCCTTAGTAACACAACAGCCATTGGGTGGTAAAGCTCAATTTGGTGGTCAGCGTTTCGGGGAAATGGAAGTATGGGCACTAGAAGCTTATGGCGCCGCGTATACCTTGCAGGAATTATTAACCGTTAAGTCTGACGATGTTGTTGGTCGTGTTAAAGCATACGAAAAAATCGTTAAAGGTGAAAACATTCCTGAACCAGGCGTACCAGAATCGTTTAAAGTATTGCTTAAAGAACTTCAAAGTATCGGTCTTGATGTGAAAATCTTGAATGAAGATCAAGAAGAAGTAGTAATTAAAGAACTCGATGACGATGATGATGTAGATACAAATGAAGATGAAATCAAAGAAGTAATGGAAGGCTCAGATACAACCTCTACGGAAGGGGAATTGCCAGCAACTGAAGAATCCGAACCAGTAACTAGTGGAGAAGATGATGATGTATTAAGCGCTATGGCTGCTTATGGTGATGAGTCCGACACAGACGAAGACTAATATTTGAGTATCCAAAAGAAGGGAGCGATACTTGTGCTAGACGTTAATGAATTCGACTCTATGCGAATTGGCTTAGCTTCGCCAGACCAGATTTTAGAATGGTCTTATGGAGAAGTTAAGAAGCCAGAAACTATTAACTATCGTACGCTTAAGCCAGAACGTGATGGCTTGTTTTGCGAGCGTATTTTTGGACCAACCAAGGACTGGGAATGTCATTGTGGTAAATATAAACGCATTCGCCATAAAGGCGTAGTCTGCGATAAATGTGGTGTAGAAGTGACTCGTTCTAAAGTTCGTCGTGAACGCATGGGCCATATCGTACTGGCTACACCAGTGTCTCATATTTGGTACTTCAAGGGGATCCCATCTCGTATGGGTCTCATCCTTGATGTATCGCCACGTTCTTTAGAGCGCGTACTTTATTTTGCTGCCTATATCGTTGTAGATCCAGGTAGCACGCCTCTTATGAAACGTCAATTGCTTTCCGAAACTGAGTTCCGTGAATATGAAGCTCAATTTAATGAAGCTGATTATAAAATCAATGGTAAACAAGTTGAAATTGAAACAGTAGGACAACGTCGTGAACGTTTGGCTATTATTGCGGAAGCAAAACGTAAGTTAGCAGCTAACGAAGCATTAGAAGCTAATACAGAAATTCCAGAAGAAGAAAAGGAATATGAAGAATTAACTCGTGAAGAACGTTATGAATTAGGTGCTCTAGAAGACGTAGAATTTGTATGCGTTGATATGGGTGCTGAAGCGATTAAAGCGTTACTAAGTGAATTGGACTTAGAAAGTCTTAATGTAGAACTTCGCAGTGAATTAGAAACTTCCACAGGTCAACGTAAGGTTCGTGCCGTGCGTCGTTTGGAAGTTGTTGAAGCATTCCGCCAATCTGGGAATAAACCAGAATGGATGATTATGGATGTAGTGCCAGTAATTCCACCTGAATTACGCCCTATGGTTCAACTTGATGGTGGCCGTTTTGCTACATCTGACTTGAATGATTTATATCGCCGTGTAATCAACCGTAATAATCGTTTAAAACGTTTATTAGATTTAGGAGCGCCTGATATTATCGTGCGCAATGAAAAACGTATGTTACAAGAAGCGGTTGATGCTCTTATCGACAATGGTCGTCGTGGTCGTCCGGTAACTGGTCCTGGTAATCGTCCTTTGAAATCTTTATCCGATATGCTTAAAGGTAAACAAGGTCGTTTCCGTCAGAACTTGTTAGGTAAACGTGTTGACTACTCTGGCCGTTCTGTAATCGTAGTTGGTCCAGAACTTAAAATGCACCAATGCGGTTTGCCTAAAGAAATGGCGCTTGAATTGTTCAAACCTTTCGTTATGAAACGTTTGGTAGAACGTCAACAAGCAAGCAATATTAAAGCAGCTAAACGTCAAGTAGAACGTATTGGTCCTGGCGTTTGGGAAGCGTTGGAAGAAGTTATTAAAGAACATCCAGTGCTCTTGAACCGTGCGCCAACACTTCACCGTTTGGGGATTCAAGCGTTTGAACCAATCCTTTGGGAAGGTCGCGCTATTAAGTTGCATCCATTAGTATGTACAGCTTTCAATGCTGACTTTGACGGTGACCAGATGGCGTGTCATTTGCCATTATCTGTAGAAGCTCAGTCTGAAGCTCGTACACTCATGTTATCTTCCCATAATATCTTGTCTACTAAAGATGGCAAGCCAGTAGCGGTTCCATCACAGGATATGATTTTGGGGACTTACTACTTAACTGTAGTTCGTCAACATACCAAAGAAAAAGCTAAATACTTTGCTAACTATGATGAAGTTATGTTAGCGTATGATGCGGGTATTATTGGTTTGCAGGATATTCTTTATATCCGCCAAGAAGGCTATGGCCGTGTTGAAACGACAGCAGGCCGTTTGATCTTTAACAATGCGCTCTATCCTGAGCTTCGTCAATATGAATTGCAAGAAGATGGTCATTACACCTTAGGTCGCGTAATGGACAAGAAGATGGTAGGTAAATTAGTTGACCAATGTTTCCAATTATTTGGTAATGAAAAAACGGCAGAACTTCTTGACCGCGTTAAATCCTTAGGTTACTCTTACGCTCGTCGTGCTGGTATGACAATTGCTATTGCAGACATTAAAGTGCCAACTGAAAAGGCTGAAATTTTACAAAAAGCGGATGAAGATGTAGAAAAAGTATCACGCAACTATCGTCGTGGTTATATGTCTGAAGATGAACGTTATCGTAAAACTATCCAGCTTTGGACACAGGCTACCGAAGATGTAACTGATGCCATGATGGATACTATGATGCGAGACCAAGAAGGCTTTAACCCTGTTTATATGATGGCGATTTCTGGTGCCCGTGGTAATAAACAGCAGATTCGTCAGTTAGCTGGTATGCGTGGTTTAATGGCTGACCCATCAGGTCGAATCATTGACTTACCGATTAAGGCAAACTTTAAAGAAGGTCTTACTGTATTGGATTACTTTACTTCTAGCCATGGTGCTCGTAAAGGTTTGGCCGATACGGCTCTTCGTACAGCTGACTCTGGGTATTTAACACGTCGTCTTGTTGACGTATCCCAAGACGTTATTGTTCGTGAGGAAGACTGTGATGTAGTGGGCATTGATTTAGTGCGTGAACGTGCACGTTTAGCAAGCTCGACTCGTCAGGCTCTTGCCTTATTGAAAGATAAATTAATTGGCCGCGTCCTTGATAAGGATGTAGTGGATGCAGCGACTGGTGAAGTTGTGTTAACTGCTGAAACTGTATTGACTCAAGCTGACTTAGATGTATTAGCAGAACATAAAATTACTGGCATTGATCTTCGTGGCGCTCATTTAGGTAGCGATAGCGATATTAACCACACAAATCTTGTACAGAAAATTAGCCTTGGTGAAACGGATGAAGGCATTCGTCAAACCTTGCGTGAAACAATGGTACAAAATATGCTTGGTAAAGATACCGTTAATGCTGTTGTAGATAGCGAAGGTCGTGAAGTATTCCCTGCACACAGTGCGCTTACTGAAGAAGGTATTGAAGCAATCCTTGATAGTGATGTAAAAGAAGTGCAAGTACGTAACAATGATATTCATGGTATCGAAGTAGAAGCTATCGTAGAAGGTCAAGGTATTATTGAACCATTGAAGGATCGTATTATTGGTCGTACGGCAGCGGAAGAATTAGTTAATAAAGAAACTGGCGAAGTTATTGTGCCTCTTAATGGGGAAATTACAGAAGAATTGGCTGATGAAGTAGTAAAACACTATGAAACAGTTAAGATTCGCTCTGTATTGACTTGTCATTCTCCATATGGCGTATGTATGAAATGTTATGGCCGTGACTTAGGTACTGGTAACCAAGTACAGGTAGGGGAAGCTGTTGGTATTATTGCAGCACAGTCTATCGGTGAACCAGGTACACAGTTAACAATGCGTACATTCCATACGGGTGGTGTCGCTGGTGACGATATTACGCAAGGTTTGCCACGTGTTGAAGAATTATTTGAAGCACGTCGTCCTAAACGTCATGCTATTATTAGCGAAGTAGAAGGTACAGTTCGTGTAGTGCCTAATGATAATAAAAAAGGTACTAATACTATCTTTGTTACTGATAAAGATGGGGTAGAATTTGATTACTTGATTCCATATGGCGCTCGTATTATTGTGCGTGATGGCGATTTTGTAAAATTAGGCGCCCGTTTAACGGAAGGTTCTATCAACCCTCACGATATTATGCGTGTTATGGGAACTGAAGCTACACAGCGCTACCTTGTATATGAAGTACAAAAAGTATATAAATCTCAAGGTGTAGAAATTAACGATAAACATATTGAGGTTATTGTGCGTCAAATGCTTCATAAAGTAAAAGTAGAAGAAGTAGGCGATGCTGACTTGTTACCAGGGGATCCTATTGATGTTAATACCTTCGAAGAAGAAAACCGTCGTTTAGTTTTAAATGGCAAACAACCAGCTACAGGTAAACGAATTCTTCTCGGTATTACTAAGGCTGCGTTAGCTACTGATAGCTTCTTGTCAGCTGCATCCTTCCAGGAAACAACTCGCGTACTTACTGATGCTGCTATTAAAGGTAAAATTGATCCATTGTTAGGTCTTAAAGAAAACGTTATTATTGGTAAATTGATTCCTGCTGGTACTGGTATGAGTCGTTACCGTAAAATTAAAGTTATTAAAAAAGAACCTCAAGTGGAAGACGTAGTACCTGTTGAAGCAACTACAACTGTGGAAGAATAAGTTTGATGTTAACTTATTAATACAGTGTAAGGTGTGTATATAAGAATAAAAACGTGACGCAGGCAGAATTGCTAAAGCGTTTCAGTGTTATGTTTAGAAAGAGTGTCTCTCAGTTTTGTGAGAGACACTCTTTTATATTTCTTGAGAAAGTTAATCATGCATATTTTGCAATCATTGTATAAGAATGTATAAAATATAGGAAAAATGACTGAATATTGCATAAAATTAATAAAAATATACAACATAAGAATATTTTGAAACACACGGATGAGTGTACATATAAAAGCTAGATAATATGCGGCAAATTCGCTATAAAACATGTTGACAGAGGCGGGGGTGTAATGCTAAACTGATATAGTGCTCAGGGGACAGTGTGCCCGAGTGCGAGAAAATCATGAGGAGTAAAGGTATGGAAATCGAAGTTTTGACATCGGCGAAAAAGACAATCGGAGCTAAGCAAACGTCGAAAGCGATTATGCGCGGCGAAGTTCAGATGGTGTTTGTTGCTAATAACAGCGATGACCGTGTGGTGTTACCAATCCTTGAACTTTGTGAAAAATATGCAGTGCCAGTAAATCAGGAGCACTCCATGGAGGAACTTGGTAAGGCTGGTAAAATAAAAGTGAAGGCCGCTGCTGTCGGTGTGCTTCGTTAAACTTGGTAATATCTGTAGTAACAATTTGTTGCAGCAGATCAATTATAAATCTAATTGTTTGGAAAGGAGGTGCCCTAATGCCAACTATTAATCAGCTAGTACGTAAAGGTCGCGAAACCGTGACTACTAAATCTACGGCTCCTGCGTTGAAAAACTGTCCGCAGAAACGTGGTGTATGTACTCGTGTGTACACAGCTACTCCAAAGAAACCGAACTCCGCGCTTCGTAAAGTTGCCCGTGTTCGTTTAACAAACGCTATTGAAGTAACTGCTTACATCCCAGGCATTGGTCACAATTTACAGGAACACAGTGTAGTACTTATTCGAGGTGGTCGTGTTAAAGACTTACCAGGTGTGCGTTATCACATTGTTCGCGGTGCATTGGATACAGCTGGCGTACAGAACCGTATGCAGAGTCGTTCCAAATACGGCGCTAAAAAAGCTAAAAAATAATAGCTAACAATTGAAATCACACATCGTAGAGGAGGAAATAACATGCCAAGAAAAGGCCCTGTGTTGAAGCGTGATGTACTTCCAGATCCGGTGTACAACAGCAAATTGGTTACACGCTTCATTAACAAAGTGATGTACGATGGTAAAAAAGGTATTGCTGAAACTATCGTATATGATGCATTTGAAATTATTCGTTCCAAAATGGGTCAGGACCCAATGGAAGTTTTTGATCAGGCTTTAAAAAATGTAATGCCTGTATTGGAAGTTCGTGCTCGCCGTATCGGTGGTGCTAACTACCAAGTACCAGTTGAAGTTCGTGCTGATCGTCGTCAGACATTAGGCATTCGTTGGATGGTAAACTATGCTCGTCTTCGTGGCGAACGTACCATGAAAGAACGTTTAGCTGGTGAATTAATGGATGCGTTCAATAACACTGGCGCAGCTATTAAAAAGAAAGATGATACTCATAAAATGGCAGAAGCTAATAAAGCATTTGCTCATTATCGTTGGTAATTAGTTAAGAGGAGTTGACATTCGTGGCAAGAGAATTTTCTTTAGAGAAGACTCGTAATATCGGTATCATGGCTCACATCGATGCTGGTAAAACAACCACAACGGAACGTATTCTTTACTATACAGGCCGAGTTCACAAGATTGGGGAAGTTCATGAAGGCGCTGCGACAATGGACTGGATGGCACAGGAACAGGAACGTGGTATTACAATCACGTCTGCTGCAACTACTTGCCACTGGAAAGATCACCGCGTTAATATCATTGATACTCCTGGTCACGTTGACTTTACTGTAGAAGTTGAACGTTCGTTGCGTGTACTTGATGGTTCTGTTGCAGTATTCAGTGCTAAAGGTGGCGTTGAACCACAATCTGAAACTGTATGGCGTCAAGCTTCTACTTATGGCGTACCTCGTATCGCTTATGTAAATAAGATGGATACAGTAGGCGCTGACTTCTTCAATGTAGTAAACATGATGAAGGACCGTTTAGGTGCAAACAGTGTGGCTCTTCAGGTTCCAATTGGTGCTGAAGATACTTTCAAAGGCATTATCGATTTAATGACTATGAAAGCGGAAATTTACATCAGCGATGATGGTAAAGAATTCGAAATCACTGATATTCCTGCTGACTATGAAGAAATTGCTAAAGAACGTCGTGAAATGTTAGTTGATGCAATTGCTGAAACTGATGACGAAATCATGATGAAATACTTGGAAGGCGAAGAAATCAGCATTGAAGAATTAAAAGCTGGTCTTCGTAAAGCAGTTTGTGATAACAAATTGTTCCCAGTGCTTTGCGGTTCTTCTTACAAAAATAAAGGTGTGCAGATGTTGCTAGATGCAGTTGTAGACTACATGCCATCTCCACTAGATATTCCAGCAATTAAAGGTGTTAACCCAGACACTGGTGCAGAGGAAACTCGCCCAGCATCTGATGAAGAACCATTCTCCGCATTGGCCTTCAAAATTATGGCTGACCCTTATGTTGGTAAATTAGCGTTCTTCCGCGTATACTCCGGTTCTTTAGAATCTGGTTCTTACGTATTTAACTCCACAAAAGGTAAGAAAGAACGTATTGGTCGTATCCTTCAGATGCATGCTAACAGCCGTCAAGAAATTGAACGCGTATACTCTGGTGATATCGCAGCTGCTGTTGGTTTGAAAGATACAACTACTGGTGATACTCTTTGCGATGATAAAGCTCCGGTAATTCTTGAATCTATGGAATTCCCTGAACCAGTTATCTCCGTTGCAGTTGAACCAAAAACAAAAGCTGACCAAGAAAAAATGGGTATTGCTTTAGCTCGTTTGGCTGAAGAAGATCCAACTTTCAAAGTTCGTACGGATGAAGAAACTGGCCAGACAATCATTTCCGGTATGGGTGAACTTCACTTAGACATTATCGTTGACCGTATGAACCGTGAGTTCAAAGTTGAATGTAATGTTGGTAAACCTCAGGTTGCTTACCGTGAAACAATCCGTAAATCCGTTAAATCTCAAGGTAAATTCGTACGTCAGTCCGGTGGTCGTGGTCAATATGGCGATTGCTGGTTGGAATTAATTCCTCAAGAACCAGGTGCTGGCTTCGAATTCGAGAATAAAATCGTTGGTGGTGCTATTCCTCGTGAATACATCGGACCAGTTGAAAACGGTGTAAAAGAAGCTATGGAATCTGGTGTTATTGCTGGATATCCAATGGTTGACATCAAAGTAGTCGTATTTGACGGCTCTTACCATGATGTTGACTCCTCTGAAATGGCGTTTAAAATCGCTGGCTCTATGGGCTTCAAAGAAGGTGCTCGTAAAGCAGATCCAGTACTTCTTGAACCATACATGGCTGTAGAAGTAGACGTTCCAGAGGAATACATGGGCGACGTAATCGGCGACTTGAACTCTCGTCGTGGTCGTATGGAAGGTATGGAAGCTCGTAACGGTAGCCAGCATATTAAAGCATTCGTTCCATTGAGCGAAATGTTTGGTTATGCAACTGACCTTCGTTCCAAAACACAAGGTCGTGGTAACTACTCTATGACAGTAGACCATTACGAAGAAGTACCTAAGAAAATTGCTGAAGAAATTCAAGCAAAGAAAAATGGCTAATCCCTTGAGGGTTAACTCAATAAGTTAAATTTTAATTATCCGGGAGGACAATTCAAAATGGCAAAAGCAAAATTTGAACGTACTAAACCGCATGTTAACATCGGTACAATTGGTCACGTTGACCATGGTAAAACTACTCTTACTGCAGCAATCACTAAAGTATTAGCTGAAGAAGGGAAAGCAGATTTCCAAGATTACAGCATGATCGACAAAGCTCCAGAAGAACGTGAACGTGGTATTAC
>NZ_CALPCB010000009.1:0-108515 GCF_943192895.1 Veillonella intestinalis
TAACAGTTTGTAGGGGAGTTCTGATACTCCCCTATAAAAATGGCTATTTATCAACTGTTTGTTGTGACATAGCCAAAAGTAAAAATAGCCGCAATAGGAATACTGGTACCACAGAAACTAGATAAGGCAATGATGGAAATAATACGCACATCTTTATAGCCTCGCAAAATACCTTGAATTGGTGTCCCAAGAGCATCAATGACAGTGAAAAAGACAGCATAACTTAAAAAGCTACCGATTAAATCTACCATGCTTGGATCATTGGTATAGTAGTTAGCAATGGTTGGTAAATGGGTAAAGGTGTATAAACAAATTGTCATAGCTAGGACAACGGCTAGACCACGAGCAATATAGGAATATGTCTTTGCTTCGTGAAGATCTTTTGCTCCCACAGCGTAGCCCACAGTAATAGTAGCGGCGATACCGATACTTAATGGTACGCCGTAGAAAAGGGATGTAAAGCTCAAAGCTGCTTGATGGGCGGCAATAATGCTAGTGCCATAGGCAGTGGCAGCAATTCCGGCGAGACTAAAAACACTGCTTTCTGCAAAAATGGCAAGGCCTATAGGTAATCCTAGTCGCAATTGTTCCCGAATATAAGTAAAGTCAAAGGTGAAGGTTTGACGGAATAGGCGGTATCCTTTAAAAGGTTTCCCTAGGATGAGAACGATTAAAAAGATGATAAAGTTAAACCAATAAGCAATGGCCGTAGCAATACCAGCCCCTAAACCACCTAAGGCAGGAAAACCAAAATGTCCTAAAATAAGCGCGTAATCTAAAAAGATATGAAGACCTAGTCCGCAAAGAATGATATACATGGTATAGTGGGTATAACTATGACAGTCTAGGGTATTCCGTAGTACACAAGTTAAAATTAAAGGCAATAAACCTACGGCAATGGCCTTTAAATATTGCCAACAAATTTCATAGGCCGCCGGCTCCAATTGTAAATGAGTTAAAATAGGATCAAGTATAGTGAGGCCTAAGAGAATCATTAGAAGAAAGAAACATACGGATAAGATGAGACCATGATAGATAATAGTGGGAATATTTTTTGTTTCTTTAGCCCCTAATAATTGGGCAATAATGGGTGAAATGCCTAGATGAATACCGATAATGCCGTAGTAACAGGCTGTCCATAGATTAAAGCCCACCGAGATACCCGCTAAATCTACTGTATTATATTGTCCAGTTAAGACAACTGACACAAAAGAGCCCCCAGTAATGGCAAATTGTGTTAAGATGATAGGAATTGTTAAGACAATGAAATGTTTAATTTTACTAAAAAGACTCATTTGTTTTAATGTATTCATAAATATTACCTCAAAAAAAGCATCAAATTATCTATCTTCTATGACCTACGATAGATTCTTTGATGCTACATACCTTTATCCGGTGACAATAGATATGGCGTATTAACTATATTTTTACTGTAACATAGAATAGTTGAAAAGTCTATATAGTACATTTCTTTATAAGGTATCCGCATAGGGGAGATAGGAAAAAACGACCTACCAGAGGTAGGTCGTTTTAAGTATAAACAATGTTATTAATAACTTATTGTTTAGCGGCTTCAATAATGATTTGGGTTGCTAAACGAGCAGAGTTGTATAAATCTTCTTCTAATAAGCATTCATCTTTTGTATGAACATTTGTCATACCAACACCAAGAACGGCTGTAGGCACGCCATACGCATTGAAGAAGCTTGCATCACTACCGCCACCAGATTCAACAACATTTACAGGGAAGCCTAATTCTTCAGCGGCTTTGCTAGCTAATTTAATAGTTTCAGAGTCAACAGCTAAATCGAATGGATCGTAAGCAGGTAATACTTTTACATCTACAGTTGTATCAGTTTCTTTAGCGCCTGCTTCGAAAATAGCTACTACATCAGCAGTTAATTTGTCTAATTTAGCTTTATTACGGCTACGAGTTTCTAATAAGATAGTAGCTTCATCAGCTACGATATTAGTTGCCCGACCACCGCTAATGGTGCCAATGTTACAAGTTGTTTCTTCATCAAGTCGGCCTTGTGGTAATTTAGTAAGCATATGACCAGCGGCTACGATAGCATTGATTCCTTTTTCAGGTGCATTACCTGCATGGGCAGCTTTACCTGTAATAACAGCACGCACTTTATTTTGACCAGGTGCTTTATGTACAATACGACCAGGAGCGCCAGACGTATCGAAAGTAAAGCCTAATTTAGCTTTTAACAAGGAAGAATCCATGTTTTTGGAACCATTTACGCCACCTTCTTCGGCAATGGTGAATACTACTTGAATATCACCGTATGGAAGGTCTTTTTCTTTAATTACGCGAAGTGCTTCTAAAATAGCTACTACGCCAGCTTTATCATCGCCGCCTAAAATTGTTGTGCCATCAGAGGTAATGAGGCCGTCTTTTAGTTGTGGTTTAATATTAGCACAAGGTTCTACGCAGTCCATGTGAGCCGTTAGCATAATCATAGGTGCTTCAGGTACCGTGCCTTTGCGAGTGGCTACTAGGTTGCCAGTGTTGCCACCAAGTTTTTCACCAGCGTTATCTTCTTCCACGGTGAAACCAAGATCTTCTAATCGTTTAGTAAGTAAATCTGCTACAACGCGTTCATTTAGAGTGGAGCAAGGGATTTGAACGAGTTCAAAGAATTCATCAAGGACACGCTTTTCTTGAATCATGAGAACCTCCTTAAGAAAAAAGAAATATAGAAACATATAAAATGGAGCAACTTAGTACCTAACTTATATAGTAATTACATTTTACCTAGCATTTAGAATATACCGTGCTAGGTAGTAGCGGTTGGAATAAATGAATTATTAGAATAAAATTAAGAATGTAATAACCCCAGCTAGCATAGGAATAATATTACGTTTTGCTAACTCCATAGGGCTTACTTTAGCTAAGGTAGCACAGATAATAGCTGCACCAGCTACTGGAGATGTAGAACGGCCAATAGCGCCAGAGATTTGAGCTAAGGAACCAAGGTCTACCATGTTCATACCAAAGCTAGCTGCATGAGGTGTAATTGCACCATTGAAAGCAAGGGCTGCTGCATCACCAGAACCGCAAAGAATTGCGATGATGAAAGGACCAAAGCTACCAGCGATTTTAGCAATAGATTCGGAATCTTTCATGTACGTTAGTAAAGCATCAGTAAGACCCATAGCTTGCATACCTTGTGTAAATACAGCGGCTGCAATGATAAGACCAATAATGCTACCATAGGCTTCGCCCATACCTTTAAAGAAGTCTTTGGTTACTTCTTGTGGGTTAGCACGAGCAATGAGTAAAGCAAGAACACAACCGATAATCATCGCAGCTGGTACGCTTACTTTTGAAATGCCCATAGCTTTAACCATAGGTAAGTTTAAGTTAGTCACAACTAAAATGATTAATGGAATGATAGGTGCTAATGCTTTAAGTGGGTTTACTTTTAAGGTTGCTGTTAAAGAAGCATCGCCGTGTTCAGCAAGTGCTTGTTGACGCTCTTTGTTAGGGCCTTCTTTTTTTACAGCAGCTACTAAAGTAAGCGTAATAGCTACCACCAAAGAAGCAATAATAGCAGGCACTGCAGTTTCTAGAACTACAAACATTACATCTACATTAGCCATTTTAGAGATAAAGGCTACATGCGTGTTACCAGGGCTAATCGTACTACCCCAAGTACCAGCTAATACAGCGGCACCAGCCATAGCAGGATGCACACCAGCCGCTAATAAGGCAGGGATTAAAATACTACCAATTGCAGCAGCCGCGCCAGCAGCACTTGTTACGGCAATATTAAGCCACCAAGTAATCAACATAGCTAGAGGAATGATAACCGCATGACTTTTGGAGATTAGGCCAGATAAAGCATGAACTAAATGCTGGTCACATTCCGTGTGTTTCATAACGAAGGCAAAGCCCATAACAGCACAGATGGTAGGTACTAATGTGCCATGAACCATGGTTTTCACAAAAGCATCCATAAATTGGCCCATCACACCACCGATTAAGCACATTAAAGCACCTGCGATGAGTAAGACCGTACGTGTTTCATACTTGCGAATGATGGCGGCAAAGGCGACAATAACGATAACTCCGCCCAACAATTGCATCATAGGTAATACCTCCTTGAAAATAAAACCGCTTACACTATATAAAATGGTATAATACTAATATATGCGAAATTAAGAAAAAATACCATGAAATTATGAAAAATAATTAATTTTGCTATATCAATTTCACATAATACATGATTCTTAGAGGAGTATTTGCATATGAAAGAGCAGATAGGACAGTGTTCTTGGGCTAGTCGCAGTGAGTTGGAGCAAGTTTATCATGATACAGAGTGGGGTGTACCCGTTCATGATGATGCTAAATTATTCGAGATGTTGATTTTAGAAGGTATGCAAGCTGGTTTGAGCTGGACGATTGTTATTAAGCGTCGTGAAGCAATGCGAGAGGCCTTTGATGGCTTTGATATAGCTACTTTGGCAGGCTATACACCAGAAAAAGAAGCGGCATTGTTGCAAAATCCGAATATCATTCGTCATCGTTTAAAAGTAGCGTCCCTTCGTAAAAATGCACAAGCATTTCAAAAAGTGCAAGCTGAATTTGGATCTTTTGATGCTTATATTTGGCAATTTACCGATGGAAAAACAATAGTGGGGCATTGGCAAACTCAGGCAGAGGTACCTGCGATTATACCGCTAGCAGAACAGATTAGTAAGGATTTAAAGAAACGTGGCTTTACCTTTGTAGGCCCTACTATAGTATATTCTTTCATGCAGGCGATTGGCCTAGTGAATGATCACATTGTGACATGCCCTTGTTATCAGCGCTTA
Organism: Veillonella intestinalis; assembly: GCF_943192895.1. NCBI lineage: Bacteria > Bacillati > Bacillota > Negativicutes > Veillonellales > Veillonellaceae > Veillonella > Veillonella intestinalis. The sequence goes on from NZ_CALPCB010000009.1 coordinate 4,828, forward strand.
GTTAATGAAAACGGGTAATATGGATATAAGGCTAATAATTTTGAGATAATAGGAGAGGTCATGAATTACTTTAATTATGTGTACGACCATGGACATATAAAATTTAGTCAATATATTTATCGCATTGGCACGTATCATTATAATTGGCATCCTGAAATCGAGGTTCTCGTTGTGCTACAAGGGGCTGTAGAAGTTTGCCATGATAGGGAATATACGAATTTAGGTGTTAACGATATTATTATTTTGCCGCCTCAATGTGGTCATGCCACATTAGCCTTAGAACCTGATACGATTGCTATGGTTTTGCATTTACATCCGGCTGTGTTGGCACAATATGAAAGTCTGTTTCGTCAATCTACTTTCTTTGTTGCTACTGATGAGAGCACACAAAACATGCCTGTTTACGCACAGTTACGAGAACAATTAGGACAACTAATTATGGGCTTAGCTAAGGTCAAACGTGTTAGTAATAATACAGCTTCTATAGGAAGTGACGTCGAGGTAAGTGACATTACTAACCCATTATTAAGCACACCTGATTTAGATGTTGAGCGTTTATTTTTGCAAGCATTACAAACTATCATTGGTATTTTATTGCCAGTAGCGTATGAGCCACAAGGGAATGCGGTGGCCTTACAGCAAGAAGCGACCTTTGAAAAGATGATTACATACATTGATAAACATTACAAGGAACAGCTTACGTTGGGAGATATAGCTGCTATTGGGGGCTATACGGAAAGTTATGCTTCGCAGTTTTTTAAGCGTCAATTAGGTATTTCCTTTAAAACGTATTTATTGCGTATGCGACTTCGTGAAGCGGCGGTGCAGCTTGTGAATACAAAGCAGCAAGTGGTTGATATAGCTAATCAATGTGGCTTTTCTGACGTGAAATCCTTTAATACAGCATTTCGTAGACATTTTCACACGACGCCTTCAGAATATCGACGAATTGCTACAAAGGTAGAGCGGCAAACGATGATGGATAATTGGAAGGAATATATTGCAGAAGATGATGCTACAATTAGTCAGCGCTTGCAGACATATATGGCGACACCAATAGAGCAACGACCACGTAAGTCCGGTGAAAAGAATCTATCAAGGGATAATTTGCAACAGGTTAAAGCCCAGTTGGAAGATACCTTAGCTACTTTAGTGGCGACATTACAGTCTAGTGATGACTTAAAGTAAATTATAGGAATTTAATATTTTTAATAAAAATTTAATTACTACCTAATAAAAATCGAATTGGGGATTTTTTTAGATTCTAAATGGCTATATATATTTAGTTACTATCTAAAAAGTCATAGAATGACTAGCTTTTTAAAAAATAAGGCTAGTCATTTTTTTATATGTATTTACGAAAATTTGTATATGAAGTCATAAAAAATCAACTAAATGAAAATTATTTTCATAGCATAAATTGGATAGCTGATTTTTCATATATGCGTATAATGAAATCATCGAATGCATTCACAGTATCACCAACGTGTATAAGTTAACGAGAGGAGTTCTTTATGGATGGTGTTATTGTAACGTTAGTTTTATTAGTTTTTGCCATTATTATGTTTGTATGGGAAAAAATTCCCTTATCGATTACGGCTATGACCGTAGCGGTGTGTTTAACCTTGACGGGGGTATTAACCCCAAAAGAAGCCTTTTTAGGTTTTGTCGATTCTAATGTATTGTTATTTATGGCTATGTTCATTGTAGGGGCCGCCTTTTTTGAAACTGGTGTAGCGCATGCAGTAGGGGGCTTAGTGAATCGCTTTGCTAAGACAGAACGGCATGTAATTATTGCTGTCATGGTAATTACTGGCACCATGTCGACCTTTTTATCCAATACAGGTACAACGGCAGTATTAATTCCCGTAGCCATGGGCTTAGTTCAACGGACAGGGATTAAAGCGACTAAGTTATTAATGCCCTTAGCCATTGCTGCTTCAGCTGGTGGTAATGTAAGTTTAATTGGGTCCCCAGGGAATATGATTGCTCAGTCTGGCTTGGCGCAACAGAATTTAGCCTTTGCTTTCTTCGATTATGCCTTAGTTGGTTTGCCGGTGCTCTTAGTAGGGATTGCCTATTTTGCTTTAATTGGCCACAAATTACTACCCGAAGCGCCAACACATCAAGTAGATACGGAATATAATACAGAAGCCGATTACAGTAAGGTAGCTAAATGGCGTAAAGTGATTGCCGCAGCCACCTTGGTAGGCACGGTATTAGGCATGATATTTGAATCTCAATTAGGTATTAAGTTACATGTTATTGCTTGGATTGGTGCACTTATTCTAGTAGCGACGCGTACGATTTCAGAAAAAGTAGCTGTTAATGCTATTGATATGAAAACAATTCTATTGTTTGTCGGTTCTTTGGCATTGGCACAAGCGCTTGTAAAAACAGGGGCTGGGGTGATGATTGCAGATACCATTATTAAGAGTTTAGGCGATAATCCATCACCGTTTGTATTGCTTGCTGTAGTATTTATCATTGCGGCCGTGTTAACACAGTTTATGTCAAATACAGCTACAACTGCTTTATTAGTACCTATTGGATTAGCTTTGGCACAGCAAGTTGGGGCAGATCCTAAAGCGGTGCTTATGGCGACCGTAATTGGGGGTTCTGTAGCGTTTGCTACGCCGATTGGCTGTCCACCAAATACAATGGTTTATAATGTGGCTGGTTACAGCTTTATGGATTATGTAAAAGTAGGCGGCCCGTATTTAATTCTCGCTGCTATTACTTCGTTGATTTTATTACCAATTTTCTTCCCATTTTATCCGTAAGTACAGTTTATTTTTAAGGAGGCCATTATGGAAAAGGTTACTCAGAGTCAGGAAATGACTCGCATTATTGCAGATTTTGTAGGCTATATGTCTAAAGTATTGCCAGATGATGTAGATGCTAAAATTAAGGAATTAGCTGCTGATGAAAAGAACCCATTAGCTAAAACTATTTATGATACTATGCACACAAATATGGAACTTGCTAAAGAATTGAGTCGTCCTTCTTGCCAAGATACAGGGGTATTACAATATTGGGTAAAATGTGGCGCTAACTTCCCATTGATCGGTGAATTGGAAAGCATTTTACGAGAAGCTACCTTGACAGCAACACAAGAAACTCCATTACGTCACAATAGTGTTGAAACATTTGACGAATTTAATACAAAAAAGAATATTGGTTTAACAGCACCGTATGTATTTTGGGATATTGTTCCCGATCGTGATGATGTAGAAATTTTCCCATACATGGCTGGTGGCGGTTGCTCCTTGCCTGGTAGTGGTAAAACGTTAATGCCTGGTGAAGGATATGAAGGCGTTGCTAAATTTGTACTTGATTTGATGACTTCCTATGGTTTAAATACATGCCCACCATTGTTGGTTGGTGTTGGGATTGCTACGTCCATTGATACAGCGGCACTCTATTCTAAAAAAGCTCTTATGCGTCCTGTAAGTTCAAAAAATCCAAATGAAAAAGCAGCTTATATGGAACAATTATTAGAGGATGGTATTAACTCGCTTCACTTAGGACCACAAGGTATGGGTGGCGATAAATCTGTTATGGGGGTAAACATTGAAAATGGTACCCGTCATCCGTCCGTATTGAGCGTAGCCGTTAACGTAGGCTGTTGGAATCATCGTCGTGGTCATTTAGTATTTACTAAAGATGGTAAATGTACTGTATTATCTCATAGTGGGGTGGCATACTAATGGAAAAGAAAATTTTAACAACACCAATTTCAGCTAAAGATCTTGAAGGCATTAAAGCAGGCGATATTATTTACTTAACAGGTCATATTACGACTTGTCGTGATGTGGCACACCGCCGTTTGATTGAATATGGTCGTGAACTTCCTGTTGATGTACGGGATGGGGCTATTTTACATGCTGGCCCAATTGTCAAAGCGGTTGATGAAGCGAATGACAAATATGAAATGATTTCTGTAGGCCCAACAACAAGTATGCGCATGGAAAAATTCGAATATGATTTTGTAAAACAGACCGGTGTGCGCCTTATTGTAGGTAAGGGGGGCATGGGCCCAGGCACACAAAAGGCTTGCCAAGAGTTCAAAGCCTTGCACTTAGTATTCCCTGCCGGTAATGCAGTGCTAGCCGCTACTGAAGTAGAAGAAATTGAACAAGCTAACTGGAAAGAGTTAGGCATGCCTGAAACATTATGGACTTGTCGAGTTAAAGAATTCGGCCCTTTAATTGTGTCTATTGATACTTATGGCAATAACTGGTTTGAACAGAAAAAAGTAGAATATAATGAAAATAAAGAAAAAGCGTTAGCTGAAATTAATAAACATGTAAGCTTTATTAAATAAGATAGGGTGTTTTGTAATGGAAACAGAAAAACCATTAGTAATTGTTGCAGGGAAAGTACGGCCTGATGGCTTAGCTAAATTAGCCGAAGGGGCTACGATTAAACAATGGCAAGAGCCTACCCCTATGCCACGTTCAATATTAAAAGAGTGGTTACGTGAAGCTGATGGATTATGGAGTAGTAAACATATTAAAGTAGATGCTGACTTATTAGCCAGTGCACCAAAATTAAAAGTGGTAGCGCAAGATTCAGTGGGCTATGATAATATTGTTATTTCAGACCTTACAGCTAAAAGAATTCCCCATGGCAATACACCTCATGTTTTAACTGATACAGTAGCAGAATTAGCCTTTACATTAGTTGCGGCAGCTAATCGTCGTATAGTAGAAAATGTAGAATTTGTTAAACAAGGTTTATGGACTAAACAAAGCCCAATTCATATTGGCTGTGATTTAAAGGGAAGTACGTTAGGCATTATTGGCTTAGGTGAAATCGGCTTGGCTATTGCTAAGCGAGCACAAGCTTTTGGCATGCAAATTTTGTATCACAATAGAACACGTCGTAAAGATGATGAAGTACAAAACCTAACATATTGTACTAAAGCAGACTTATTAGCAAATAGTGATACTGTGTTAGTCATGACGCCTTTAACAGAAGCTACACGCGGCATGATTAGTAGTGAGGAATTTGCTTTAATGAAAAAAGATGCTTTATTTGTCAATGTAGGTCGTGGTGCAGTCGTTGATACAGCGGCTTTAGTTACGGCGCTTGAAACAGGACAAATTGCTTATGCGGCACTTGATGTAGTCGATCCAGAGCCACTACCTAAGGAGCATCCATTATTGGCAACTGGCAAAGTCATGATAGTACCACATATAGGATCCTTTACAAATGAAACTCGTCATAAAATGGCAATCTTAACAGCTAATAATTTAATTGCAGGTATTCATAAACGGCCATTACCAGCTTGTGTTAACGAAGACGTCAATTATAAATAGATAACAGTGTACTATATCTTTAATTGATTGGCAATATGAGCAAGAATATTAAGGATATTTATGTTTTTTGTTTTAAGGTTAACTTGAATATAGTATACTAATTATAAGAGAGTCATTTTATAAGTTGTATTTACCCTAGGAGGCGTATATGAGTATTCAAGTTGGCTTGCGCGGTGAAGCAGTTGTAATGGTAACAGAGGCAAATATAGCTAAAACTATGAAAAGTGGTGCTTTGCCGGTGTTTGCTACACCTGCTATGTGCGCTCTAATGGAAGAAGCGGCGGTAGCTGCTTTGACTAATTACTTGGCAGACGGTGAAGGTACGGTAGGGATTTCCTTGAATATTACCCATGATAAGCCATCTCCTGTAGGCGCTACTATTCGGGCTGAAGCAGAAATAACAGCTGTTGAGGGGCGAAAGATTTCCTATCGTGTGTCAGCCTATGAAGGTGAGGCTTGTATTGGTCAGGGAACACATGAGCGTTTTGTTATCAATAACGAAAAATTTATGGGAAAATTAAAGTAGTTGAATAATTTTCTCAAAAATATTTGTCCGAATGGAGCATTTTGTGGCTGAGGCTACCGATTTTTTAGAGGATGAGGTATACAATAAAGATACCTCATCCTCTTTGTTTTATAAGAGATTATTGCTATATTGAGTATATCGAAGTATATCGTTTACTCAGTTGTCATACAGAACTTGTTAAAATATCATAAATGAAAATAATTGTCATTTTTATTGACAGATACCTACTTTGATTGTATGATGAATGAAGAAGATAGTTAGCTTAATTATTTTTCGCCAAGTAGATAGTAGCTTGGTAAGAAGCTACTATTTATTAAATCCGGATTTACTAGTATGACAGCCTTGAGAGCAAGTGTTCTCCTGAAAACATTGAGAGGCAGGGTAAACTATGGTAAGCGAGATAGATACTATTATCGGTTATCATTGTGCGCCGGCAATACGGGGCATCAAGGTGGCGAATCTTGTGGCTATTCCACGAGATAAGGATATACATTTGACAACGGCTTTGTCGGCGTATAATGAAATGTTTAATGATCGTGGCTTGTTCTTTTATGAATTATGTCACTGCGACCAACGAAGATTGTTGTTAGTGTTTCGCAAACGGATGTTAGAGGAATATTTACGGCGACCAGAGCACGTAGGCTTTTTAAAGATGTATGGCTATATGCCAACAGAGTCTTTAGATGTATGGTTTGCTCGTTTAAAACGACGTTTAGAAGAACGACAAGATTTTCCTCATGAAATAGGTCTGTTTTTGGGCTATCCAATCCATGATGTGCGCTCCTTTATTCGTTTGAAAGGGAGTGGCTATAAACTTTGTGGTGAATGGAAAGTCTATGGCAACCCTATGTCCGCCATGCATTCGTTTCACTGTTTTCGGGCATGCAGAAATTACTGTCATACCCAGCTTTTAAATGGTAAACAATTAGAGTCTTTAGTAGCCGTAACGGCATGCTAGTAGGAGGTAATCACATGATTGGTGTAATTTATTGGTCTGGTACAGGTAACACAGCTGCAATGGCAGAAGCAATCGGTAAAGGTATTGCTGATGCAGGTCAAGAAGTAGTAGTAAAATCCGTTTCTGAAATTTCCGCTGACGAAGCAGCTACATTTGATAAATTGGCTTTAGGCTGTGCTGATATGGGTGCAGAACAGTTGGAAGAAATGGAATTTGAACCATTCTACACAGCGTTAGAAGGCAAATTATCTGGTAAACAAGTAATTCTTTTCGGCTCTTATGGTTGGGGCGGTACTTGGCTTGATGATTGGGCAGAACGTGTAAAAGCGGCTGGCGCAAACATTGTAGCTGATAACCTTCCTGTATTTGGTGCGCCTGATGATGCAGCAATTGCTGATTGTGAAGCGCGTGGCAAAGCATTGGCTGAAGCTTAATACATACAATACATAATGCATGATAAATAATAAAGGGACGGTAGCCCATATGATGTGAATCATTAGGGCTACCGTCCCTTTTTGTTATAGTATAGAATCGGTTAGTTGTAATAAGATAAGAAAGTATTATTTTTTCAATCCATTAATAAACCGTTCAATGCGCACTAAGGCTTCTTGGATTGTTTCACGCGAAGAGGCGTAGGAACAACGGATACGACCTTTGCCACATTCACCAAAGGCAGAACCTGGTACGACTGCTACATGCTCTTGCTGTAATAATTGTACAGCAAAGTCAAAGTCATTTAAACCACAGCTAGAAATATCAGGGAATACATAGAAGGCCCCTTCTGGTACAGCGATTGGTAATCCCATTTTTTGGAAACCCGCAACGATAAGGTCACGACGAGCTTGGTATTCTTCACGCATATTAATAACGCTTTCATCACATTCATTAAGGGCGATAATAGCCGCATGTTGAATAGGGGTAGCTGGGGCTACAATGCTGTATTGATGAATTTTAATGGCTTGAGCAATGACTTCTTCTGGTGCTAAGAGGAAACCAATACGAAGGCCCGTCATAGCATAGGCTTTGGAGAAGCCGTTTAAGATAAGTGTGCGTTCTTTCATACCTGGTAAAGACGCAATACTTGTGTGCGTTTGGCCATAGGTTAATTCTGAATAAATTTCATCACTCACTACAATAAGATCATGTTTAATAGCAAATTCAGCAATGCCTTTTAAATCCTCTTGGTTTAAAATAGCACCCGTAGGATTGCTTGGATATCCCATGAGTAACACTTTTGTTTTAGGCGTGACGGCCTTTTCAAGCTCAGCAGGGGTAATTTTAAAACCTTCTTCAAGTCGTGTTGGTACCATAACCGGGGTACCACGATTTAATGTAACTTCTGCTGCGTAAGCTACATAGGAAGGATCAGGAATAAGCACTTCGTCACCTTCGTTAAGAAGAACGCGCATAGCAAGATCGATGGCTTCACTAGCACCGATAGTTAGCATCATTTCATTTTCTGTATAATCTACACCATACCGTTTTTGGTACCAATTGCGAATAGCTGTGCGCAATGGTAAAAGACCTGCGTTGCTAGTATAACTAGTTTCTTTCTTTTCAAGGCTTTTAATAGCTGCTTGTAATACTTTTTCAGGTGGTGCATAATCAGGCTCACCCACCCCGAGGGATAAGACATTATCCATGGCTAGGGACATCTCCCAAATTTTACGAATCCCTGAAGCAGGGAGTTCTTGTGATGTTTTTGAAATGTAATTGTTCCAGTTCATGTTGAATCCTCCTTCATACCAAATCATTGCTGGTTAGGGCAAGTTTGGCTCTCTCTTTATCCTGATTATTAGTGTATCATAAATTAGAATACACTAGTAGTGAATTTAGAAACTTAATAACTTTTAGGTAAAACGTAATAATTTTTAGGTGAAACGTATTAAGTTGTACAATTAATATTCATTTTATAGTAAAATAAAGAATTAGAGATGTATTTAAAAGGAGGCACTGATGAAGAACTTATGCAATGAACGGTTCGTAGTGACCTATCAAATAGAAGCCCTTACCTATGAAGAGGCAAAAGCTATTGCTTGGGGCGTGCAAGTAGAACAGACGATTGAGTTTCCTTATGATTTTTTACAGAATGAGGATATTAAACGAGATATTGTAGGTCGTTTAGAGTCCTTAGAATCAGCTGGTGATGAGCGCCATTTTATAGCTCGAATTTCTTATGGTGTAGAATGTACTGCTTTAGAGGCTACGCAATTTTTAAATGTTGTGTTTGGCAATTCTTCCTTACAACCGCACATTTGGGTAATTGATATTGAAATATCACCAGCCCTAGTTAGCGCATTTAAAGGGCCACGTTTTGGCTTAGACGGTTTGCGGCAACTTACTGGGACTGCTAAGAGGGCCTTTATTCAAGCGGTTATTAAGCCCATGGGAACATCGCCGTCAGTTTTGGCAGATATGTGTCGTGCTTATGTATTAGGTGGGGCGGATGTAATTAAGGATGATCATGGCATAACAAATCAAACGTTTTGTCCCTTTGAAGAACGGGTAAAACGCTGTGCTGAAGCGGTGGCAGAAGCTAATGCACAGACTGGTCATCATACTTTATATGCTGCCAATGTATCAGCTGATGGCGAAGATTTACTGGCTAGAGCATATTTTGCCAAAGAAGCTGGTGCTACGGCTCTTATGGTAGCCCCTGCATTAGTTGGCTATGGCTGGCTTAATCGATTAGCTAACGAAGAAGGCTTAGGTTTACCTATTATATCTCATCCTGCTATGATGGGTGGTTTTGCTTTGCCTGGTGTATCTGGTATTGCTGATTATTTATGGATGGGCTTGTTACCTCGGTTATTTGGTGCTGATATGTCCATCTTTGTGTCTTATGGTGGCCGTTTTACCTTTACGGCTGACCAGTGTAAACGTATTCATCAATATTGCACTAAGCCGATAGAGGGGATTAAGGCAACGTGCCCGTCGCCTGGTGGTGGCGTTACAGAACTTCGCTTGCCTGAATTGCTTGATTTATATGGCAATGATACGATGTTCTTAGTCGGTGGTGACATGTTCCGCCGTGGTCCTGATTTAGCGGCAAATATGAAGGTATTTGTAGACCTTGCGGAAAAACATAGTTAATATCTATTAAAAATCAGATTTCTATTAAAGCGCATAAAGAGCATAAAGTGTATAAAGCACATAAAGCGCATAAAGCGCATAAAGCGTATAAAGCGTATAAAGCGTATAAGTTAATCTATATATAATTTTAGTTGATTCATTTAATTGTAATTTAAGGAGTTTATAGTAAGACTCCTACATATGATTACATGTAAATTTATAAAAGAGAAGAGAGACGAACCTTATGTTAAGTACAGAGTTAGAATCAAAGTTAGCAAATTTGGAAGCTACTTTACAGCAAATGGGGAGTGCTGTTGTAGCTTTTTCTGGTGGAGTTGATAGTACCTTTTTAGCCGCTGTGGCTCATAAAGTATTGGGAGATAAGGCACAGGCCTTTACAGTTAGTTCACCAACTTTGCCAGTCGAAGAAATTGAAGATGCCAAACGCTTTGCCAAGGTTATTGGCATTGAGCATACGATTGTAGAAATTAATGAATTAGAAATGGAAGATTTTACTCGCAATGATCCAGAACGTTGTTATTATTGTAAGAAAAATCGCTTTCAAAAATTAATTGATTGGGCTGCCGCTAAGGGGATTAATGGTGTTCTTGATGGGGGTAATTTAGATGATAAGCAAGATTATCGCCCTGGTATGCGTGCCTTAGAAGAACTTGGTACGGTGCGCAGTCCTTTGTTAGAGAATGGCTTTACCAAAGAAGATATTCGTACAGTAGCCAAAACTTGGGGTTTAGAAGTGTGGGACAAGCCAAGTTCACCTTGTCTAGCTACTAGAGTTCCCTATAATCATGTAATTACTGGCGAAGCCCTTACTATGATTGAAAAAGGGGAGAAATATTTACACCAATTCATTGACGGTCCTTTGCGCGTGCGTTACCATGAAGGTATGGCTCGTATTGAAGTCAGTGAAACTGATTTTCAGATATTTGCTGATTCAAAGCGACGTGAAATGATTCGTCAGGCTTTTGAAGAATTTGGCTTTACTTATGTGAGTGTAGACTTACAGAGTTTTAAAAGCGGTAATTTAAACCGAGAAGTAACTAAATAGAAGGAGTTTTTGTTGAGACAACGTGCCATAGAAGAAGCAGTCAATAAATTACAAATGAATATAACTCAGATGGCACCGAGTGAACCTTCTGAGGTAAGTGCTGACGGAGCTACATTAGCTGCTCATGTGCTTGCTAGTGGCAGTCAAGGTAATGCCACTTTAATAACCTATAAGGATACATGTATTTTAGTAGATGCAGGCATCAGTGCGCGGCGTATCACTCAAGGAATAAAAGAATTGGGTCTTCGCTTAGACCAGTTAGCGGGTATTTGCATTACTCATGAGCATACCGACCACATGGCTGGTTTGCCGCAGTTGTTGAAGCAGTGTGATGTGCCAGTGTATACCAGAGCTGGCACGATGCGTGAAATCGTAAATCGCAAGGGCATTGCTAGTAAAGCCTTTACGGTGATTACAAAAAATAGTTTTACCCTTGGTGATTTGCAAGTCGATACATTCCGTACCAGTCATGATGCAGCGGATCCGATGGGACTTTGCTGTTATGGTGGGAATCATAAAATTACTTTTATGACGGATACGGGAATCGTAGATGACACGATGCTAAAGCATATGGATTATAGTAATTTGTTAGTGTTAGAGGCTAATTATGATCCGCAAATGTTAAAATATGGGCCGTATCCTTATGATTTGAAACAGCGTGTAGCCAGTCCATATGGTCATTTAAGTAATGAACATGCAGCCCAAGCATTATTGATGATGAAACGCCCTGATAATTTACAAGTTATTTTGGCACATCGGTCAGAGAAAAATAATGCACAACCTGTGGTAGATGACACGGTTATGACAGCGTTACAGGCTGAAGGATTACAGGTGAATAAAGATATTTGTTTATATCATGGACAGCCTAAGGAAAAAGTGTCTATTCATGCATAAATAATTGGTAAGTTAGGAGGTATTTCTATGGATAGTAAAAAACGAGGCTTATTTATACTTTTCGCCATCGTTTTACTTATAGTTGGTGCTGTAGGTGGATATTTGACTAATGATTTTTATGGCAATACGAAGCGGACGATTACAGCTACTACAGCTATAACAAACGAAGGAACTAAACGAAATGTACCATTATCGGATAATCGGAATACAGCCATTGTAGAGGCTGTGAAAAAGGCTGGCCCAGCTGTTGTAGGGATTACGACTAAGGTGTATGACCGCAATATTTTTGACCAACAAGTGTTAGTAGGTGAAGGCGTTGGCTCTGGTGTTATTATTGATAAAGACGGCTACATTGTAACCAACTATCACGTAGTGGCGCAGGCCAATCGTAAAAAAGTGACTGTATCGCTAAGTGATGGTTCTTCACAGGAAGGAACGATTGTTGGTGTTGATCCACTAACCGATTTAGCAGTAGTTAAAATTACACCTACTGATAATATGCCGGTAGCTACATTAGGTGACTCTGATCAATTACAAGTGGGTGAACCGGCTATTGCCATTGGCAATCCATTAGGGTTAGAATTCCAAGGTTCTGTTACAACTGGCGTGATTAGTGCCTTACATCGTACCATCGATATGGAATCACAGCGATTCCCATTAATTCAAACAGATGCAGCTATTAATCCTGGTAATTCTGGTGGGGCCCTTGTAAATGCTGATGGTGATGTTATAGGTATTAATAGTGAAAAAATTGCTCATACAGGCATAGAGGGCATGGGTTTCTCTATTCCAATCAACGAAGTGAAACCAATTGTTAAAGACTTAATTGAACATGGCAAAGTAGTGCGTGCATATATAGGGCTTGGCTTGTTGGATAAATCTACGGCCGCTAAATATGGTTTACAACTTAAAAAAGATGGATTATTAGTGGCTCGTGTATATAATGATGGCCCAGCCGCTAATAGCGATATTAGTGAAGGCGATTTAATTGTAGCAGTAGGTGAAACTTCAATTACTAATCTTGTTCAATTGAAACAAATATTAGATAATCATAAACCAGGAGAGTCTTTGACACTTACGGTGTTAAGTAATGGAACAGAACGGACTGTTACTGTGGAACTAGGTACTATGCCTGATACAACTAATTAGGTACTATGCCTAAGGCAATGAATTAATTAGGCATTAGGTCTGATACAACGGATTAATATGAAGGCTTTATTTGTATTAGCATTAGGTAGTGAGGCCATAGGAGAGTGTGAACTATGAAATTTACAGTGCTTGCCATTGGTAAGTTAAAGACCACCTATCTTCGTGATGGAGTGGCGGAATTTGTGAAACGCCTCACTGTCTATGGGGGCGTCACAATTACTGAGTTAAATGAAAGTAAATTGCCCAGTGCTGATGATAGTAAACGGCAAGCTATTGTAGCGGAAGAAGGGGAACGCTTGTTGAAGCAAGTAAATCCTAAAAGCTATGTTGTTCTTTTAGATGTAAAAGGTAAAACTTTATCATCAGAAGACTTAGCTGAAAAGATTGCTACATTAGAAGTGCAAGGCATTAGTGAAATGACCTTTATAATTGGTGGCGCATTTGGCGTTTCAGAAGCTTTGCGACAGCGGGCTGATTTACGTTTATCGTTTAGCCCTATGACATTTACTCATCAAATGGTACGCTTATTGTTGGTAGAACAAATTTATAGGGCTTGTAAAATTAATCGCAATGAGCCGTATCATTGGTAATAGGTTTGATAAATAATTTATAATAAACGTAAGAGAGTTTATTTTTAGTGTGAGGCGTAGATGGAGGTAATAGCGTGACAACAAATGCAGCCAATTTTACTGGTTTGCCGAGTCTAGAAGCGTTATGGCAGGCGCAACAAGAGCGCGGTAGTGATGGCTTTTATGCTGTATATGGGGAAGCCACTGACACAGCACAAGTCATTATTCAAGGGAATTTAGATTTATTAAAAGCACAAATGGAACAAGTAACCGCCATTACTGAATCCTTAACTGGCGAAGCTGAAGCAATTGTTCAGTTAAAAGAACGCAGTGCTTTTTTAGAAAAAACATTAGCTGAGATTAGCAATACCACCCGTATTGTTAACTCTACATTAGGTGCTTATGGCGATGCGGCTAAGATGGTGCAAACCTTAGAAAAGGGTGGTTTTTCACAAGACTATATTGTCCATCGTAAAGAAGAACTGGGCTTGCAAAATAAAGAAATAAATACCTTGCTTATTGAGTTTAGTCGGTATGCGCAGACTTTATTAGATGCCCTTAATAATGAAACTAAGACAGGACAACGTTTGCAAGCTAATGAAACCGTAAATGATGTAAATCATAGTGTATTGATGGCGTTGTACCAATCTTGGTTGGAACGAAGTTATGCTGTCAATAAGCTATTAGAAGCGCGTTTAGTGTTTATTAGTGGTCTCTTAGAATCCTTGCGCAAAGATTTGACTAGCTTACAAGTTCACAGAATGGAACTTGATGTGCAAGAGCGAGCTCGTCAAGTGGCGGCTCGTCGCTATAAAGCGAAGGTTGAAGATGTGACCGATTATGATGATTTGGAAGGTCAATACCGCCATCGCTATGATGAAGAAGGCAATTTAATTGGTATTGAAGAAGGTGGCGAAGGTGGCAACCGTCGTGGTTGGCAAGTTGTTATTATTAGTGCCATTATCTTAATAGCAATCATTGCTTACTTTGTTTTAAAAGGCTAAAACTATATAATAAGCAGGAGTTTTACTAATCCTTGTCTAACATATACTATATAAGATAATAGCTGACCACGTTGGCAAGCGCAGTATGTGTATTGATTAGATATAATCTTGCTGATTGTGTAATAGGCAGTATGTAGTATGTAGTATGTAGTATGTACACCGCTATAGTCGGTGTGTAAAAGGAGGTAATCCTATGTTAATTGCTGAAGCTATGAACAAATATCCCGTAACTGTTACTAAAGATACAACTATCAATGAGGCGGCTAAATTATTAGTGAAATATAAAGTGGCTGGACTTATTGTAGTTGACGAAAATAATAAATTGGAAGGGATTATTACTGAAGGCGACTTATTGTACAAAAAAGTTCGTCCGCATGCGCCTCATTATGTAAATGTGCTTGGTGCTAGCATTTATTACAGTGGTATTGGTGAATATAATGCACAATTTAAAAAGTTATTGGCTGTTCAAGTGGAAGAATTGATGACTAAAGAAGTTATTACTTGTGGCCCTAAAGAAGAAGTGGAACCAGTAGTAGCAACAATGTTAGAGAAACATTTAAAAACTATGCCCGTTGTTGATGAACATGGTGTAGTAATTGGTGTATTTAGTCGTCGTGATGTAGTTGAATTAATTGCTAAAGAAGGCTAATAGCATAATTTATCAAAAGAATTAGAAGAAAATGACTTACTTTATCATATAAAATTGCATACATTCAAATTTTGTGATAAGATAAGGAATGCAATATTATAAAACAGAAATTTTGGGCATTTGGCCCTCAAGGAGGACATATTTTCATGAATGCAACTGTAACCCCTGTTGATCAACATAAGGTAACCTTAACTATTGAAGTTCCAGCAAAAGACGTAACGAAAGGTATTCAGCAAGCTGTAAAACGCATTGCTGGTCAGGTAAATATTCCTGGTTTCCGTAAAGGTAAAGCACCTCGTCGTATTTTAGAAATGAACTTCGGCAAAGAAGCTATTTTAGAAGAAGCATTTGACACTATCGCTGGCCGTGCATATCAAGAAGCATTAGTAGCTAATGAAATCGTGCCTGTAAGCGAACCAGAAATCGAACGTGTAACATTCGAAGAAGGTAAAGATTTAGTGTTCAAAGCAACCCTTACTAAACGCCCAGAAGTAACTCTTGGCGATTACAAAGGCTTAGAAGCTGAAAAACAAGAAGCTAAGGTAACTGATGAACAGATTCAGGAACAGTTAGACAATATCCGTAATCAGCAAGCTAAAATGGTAGTAGCTGAAAAAGACGCAAAATTACAAAAAGATGACTTTGCAGTTATCGATTTTGCTGGTTCTATCGATGGCAAACCATTTGATGGTGGCGAAGGTAAATCCTACCCACTTCAGATTGGTTCCGGTAGCTTCATCCCAGGTTTTGAAGATCAATTAATCGGTCATTCTGCTGGTGATGATGTAGAAGTAAAAGTAACCTTCCCTGAAGATTACTTTGTAAAAGAATTAGCTAACAAAGAAGCTGTTTTCAAAACTCATATTCACGACATTAAACGTAAAGAATTGCCTGAATTGAATGATGAATTCGCTAAAGAAGCTAGTTCTTATGAAACAATTGAAGAATTAAAAGCAGATCTTCGTAAACAAATGGAAGAAGATGCTACTCGTCGTGCTATTGATGCATACAATGCGGAACTTATCGAAACAGCCGTTAAAAATGCAACTGTAGATATTCCAGAAGTTATGGTAGAAGACCGTGTAGAACAAATGATTCAAGAAATGGCTATGAACTTAGAAAGCCGTGGTTTGAAATTAGAAGACTACTTAAAATTCTCCAACAAAACAATGGATGGTTTAAAAGAAGAATACCATGCTAACGCTGCTGAAAATGTACGCGCTGACTTGGTATTAGAAACAATCGCTAAAGCTGAAAACATCGAAGTAACACCAGAAGATATGAATATCGAAATTTACACGATGGCTCAGCAGTTTGGTGCCGATCCAAAAGAAGTTATGAATATTATTGTTAAAGAAGGCCGTGTAGCTATGTTGAGAAATTCTGTAGCTCGTAAAAAAGCAGCTCGTTTCATTATTGAGCAAGCTAAAGGCGCAGAATCCCAGGAAAAATAATCCACGGGCTATATAGGTACATGGACATGAGGTGTAGTTTATGTATGTACCAGTAGTAGTAGAGCAAAGTGGACGCGGAGAGCGTTCGTATGATATTTACTCTCGTTTATTAAAAGATAGAATTGTCTTTTTAGGTGGCCCTATTAATGATGATGTGGCAAACCTTGTTATTGCACAATTACTATTCTTAGAAGCTGAAGATCCAGACAAAGATATTCATTTGTACATTAATAGTCCTGGTGGGGTAGTAACCGCTGGGATGGCTATTTATGACACAATGCAATATATTAAGCCTGATGTGTCGACTATTTGTGTAGGTTCCGCTGCTAGTATGGGCGCTGTGCTTCTTACTGCAGGGGCTAAAGGGAAACGCTATGCGTTACCTCATGCACGAGTTATGATTCACCAACCATTAGGTGGCGTTCAAGGGCAGGCTTCTGAAATTGAAATTCATGCACGTGAAATTTTGCGCATGCGTGAAGAATTAAATGGCTTACTTGCTTCTCATAGTGGTCAACCAATTGACGTTATTGCTCGCGATACAGATCGTGACAACTTTATGAGTGCGCAAGATGCTGTTACCTATGGTTTAATTGATGAGGTATTGACTAGACCAGTAGTAACTAGTAAATAATTAGGAGGACTAAGCTTGAAGAAAGACGAAAAAGAAACGTTGCGTTGTAGTTTTTGTGGACGCACCGGTGAGGAAGTTCGCAAGCTAGTGGCAGGTCCTAATGTATATATTTGTGATGAATGCGTAGAAGTTTGTCAGAATATTATTGATGAGGAACTCGGTCAAAGTGATGAAGTGGGTTTTGCTTTAAAACATGTACCTACGCCTCACGAAATTAAAGAATATTTAGATGAATACGTAATCGGTCAAGAGGAGGCGAAAGTCTCCTTGGCCGTTGCGGTATATAATCATTACAAGCGTTTACAGGTGAATAATACAGTCGATGATGTTGAATTACAGAAAGCGAATGTATTATTTATTGGTCCTACCGGTAGTGGTAAGACATTACTGGCACAAACCTTGGCTAAAATGTTAGAAGTACCATTTGCTATTGCTGATGCTACTAGTTTGACAGAGGCTGGTTATGTAGGGGAAGATGTGGAAAACATTTTGCTCAAATTAATTCAAGCGGCAGACTATGATGTAACAAAGGCGGAGCGTGGTATTGTGTACATTGACGAAATTGATAAGATTGCCCGTAAATCGGAAAATCCGTCAATTACGCGCGATGTATCTGGTGAAGGGGTGCAACAGGCCTTGCTTAAAATTTTAGAAGGCACTGTAGCATCAGTACCGCCTCAAGGGGGGCGTAAACACCCACACCAAGAATTAATTCAAATTGATACAACCAATATTTTGTTTATTTGTGGCGGTGCCTTTGACGGCCTAGAAAAAGTGATTTCTAAGCGTACAGCGAAGAAAACGTTAGGCTTTGGGGCTGATATTCAAAAGCAAGAAGAAAAAGATGTGTCTGCTATTTTGAAGGAAGTTGTGCCTGAAGATTTACAAAAATTTGGCCTCATTCCTGAATTCATTGGTCGTTTGCCAGTTATGGTAACCTTAGATCCATTGGATAAGGAAGGGTTAATTCGCATTTTAACAGAACCTCGTAATGCATTAACAAAACAATATGAGAAAATGTTATCCTTAGAGGATGTAACATTGACATTTGAGAAAGAAGCATTAGAGGAAATAGCATCTGAAGCTATGAAACGAAATACGGGAGCTCGTGGATTGCGATCCATCATTGAAAAGGTAATGAAGCAGGTTATGTATGATATTCCGTCACAGGAAGGGGTTACTGACTGCATTATTACAAGTGATGCTGTGAAAGGCACAGCAGAACCGATACTCAAGAATGAGTCTACCGTAACAGGTAAGAATTAATTGTAAGTCTAAGAAACTCATTTCCATGGGAATGAGTTTCTTTTTATAAATATAAACTTGAAAAGGAGCCTATATGAGTGAAACGAATTTTTCGTTGCCCTTAGTGCCACTGCGGGGCATGGTAGTATTTCCTAAAGTTGAAGTACGACTCGATATTGGTCGTGATAAATCAATTCGCGCCGTTGAAGAAGCTATGGCTAATGAACGCTTATTGGCTGTATCTGCGCAATTAGATGATGAAGTGGAAAATCCAACCCAGCAAGATATTGCAGAAGTGGGGACGATTGTTAAAATTAAACAAATGCTTCGTTTACCAGGTGGTTTAGTTCGTATTTTAGTAGAAGGGATTACCCGTGCTAAAGTGGTAACTGTCGATGAAACTGGTACTTATTATCGTGCTACTATGGAAACCTTGGTATCACAATATGATGATCAAGTAGAAATTGAAGCGTATCGCCGCTTAGCACAGTCTAATTTTGTAAAATGGGCTGAAGAAACTAAGATGGTATCTGAAGATGAAGTCCGCCGTGTGTTAGATCGCAGTGATGCATCGGAAACAGCGGACCAAATTGTACAGTTTTTACAAACTGAATTAGTAACACGCCAGAGTTTCTTAAGTGAACTTAATGTGTTACGTCGTTTAAATATGGTAGTGGGCGCTTTAAATATGGAATTACAAATTTCTGATTTAGATAATTCCATTAATAGTCAAGTGCGTCAACAAATGGAAAAAGCCCAGAAAGAATACTTCTTGCGTGAGAAAATCCGTGTTATTCACAGTGAATTAGGAGATAAGTCGGATCCTGACGAAGAAGCAGAAGAATTACGTGAACAACTTAAAAAGTTGAAGGTGTCTGATGAAGTGCGTGAACGCATTGAAAAAGAAATCAGCCGTTATAGCCGTATGCCAGCTATGATGCCTGAAGCTAATATTTTGCGTAATTATTTAGATTGGGTCTTGTCCTTACCATGGGATAAAGAAAGTGAAGACCGTCTTGATATTAGCGAAGCAGCTAAAATTCTTGATGAAGATCACTATGGCTTGAAGAAAGTAAAAGAACGCATTTTAGAATTCTTAGCCGTTCGTAAATTATCCAATGCGCAGAGTGGTTCTATTCTTTGTTTAGTAGGCCCGCCAGGGGTTGGTAAAACCTCGTTGGCAACGTCTATTGCAAAAGCTATGAATCGTAAATTTATCCGTGCATCCTTAGGTGGTGTGCGTGATGAAGCTGAGATTCGTGGTCATCGTCGTACCTATATTGGTGCTTTGCCTGGTCGTATGATTCAGGGCCTTAAGAATGCAGGTATTCGTAATCCTGTATTCTTGTTGGATGAAATAGATAAATTAGCCTCTGATTATAAAGGGGATCCATCGTCTGCTTTATTAGAAGTACTTGATCCAGAACAGAACTCTACGTTTAGTGATCATTTTATTGAAATTCCATTTGATTTCTCCGATGTATTCTGGATTACAACGGCCAATGTACCTGGTAATATTCCGGCTCCATTGATGGACCGTATGGAAGTAATTGAACTTACAAGCTACATGGAAGATGAAAAATTAGAAATTGCTAAGCGTTATTTAGTGCCAAAACAGATTAAGAAAAATGGTTTAACTGGCCATTCCGTTAAATTATCAGATGCTGTTTTGCGTAAGATTATCAGTGAGTATACTCGTGAAGCCGGTGTGCGTCGTTTAGAGAAAACCATTGCTAAAGTATTCCGCAAATTGGCTTTTGAAATTATTGATGGTTCAGGAGCTGCACCAAAAGTAACCGTTAAAAACTTGTCTCATTATTTAGGCGCACCTATTTATTTAGAGCAAGAGCGTGAAAAAACAGCACAAGTAGGTCTTGTATGTGGTCTTGCTTGGACGTCTGTGGGCGGGGTAGTATTGCCTTGTGAAGCGACGACTATGGTGGGAACAGGTAAATTATCCTTAACTGGTAGCTTAGGTAAAGTAATGCAAGAATCTGGTCAAGCGGCTTTATCGTACATTCGTCATAATGCTAAGGCGTTAAAAATTCCAGAAGACTTCCATAAAACAATGGATTTACATGTGCATTTACCAGAAGGGGCTACGCCTAAAGATGGCCCGTCAGCTGGTATTACCATGACTTTGGCTATTGTATCTGCATTAACAGGACGCAAAGTTCGTTCCGATTTGGCTATGACTGGTGAAATTACCTTGCGTGGCCGTGTGTTACCAATTGGTGGCTTGAAAGAAAAGTTGTTGGCAGCCTTGCGCTATGGTATTAAAGAAGTGTTAATTCCTCATGGTAATATTAAAGACCTTGAAGAAATGCCAACTTCTGTAATTGAAGGCTTAACAATTACCCCAGTTAAAACAATGGATGAAGTGTTAGCAAGAGCATTTGTGAAATGATGAAACAGAAGAAGAAATCGATTAAAAAACCACAACCTGTATATACACGCAAAGAAGCAAAAGGGCCTCGCATTATTGCCTCTAACTATGTGGCATCGGCTGTGCGCCCGGACCAATATCCTGAAGGGGATACTGTAGAAGTTGCTTTTTTGGGACGCTCTAATGTAGGGAAATCTTCTCTTATTAACTCCCTATGCAATCATCGTGGCTTGGCTTTAGTTAGTGGTCAACCAGGTAAAACTAAGACGATTAACTTTTTTACGATTACCTCGAAAGAGGATATTAGTGAAACCGAAGAACGTCGTTATGAATGGTTTTTAGTGGATTTACCAGGCTATGGTTATGCTAAAACGGATAAAAGTAATCGCAATATTTGGTCTTCCTTTATTGCTGATTATATTTTAAATTCAGAGCGTTTAATGTTGCTCTGCCTATTGGTAGATGGACGTCATCCGGAGCTACCGATTGACCAAGAAGCTTTTAATTGGTTGCGCCAAGCAGGTGTGCCATTGCAGATTGTAGTGACTAAAATTGATAAATTAAACAGTAAAGAACGGCAGCAGAATTTACGTTTTATTAAGGAGAATTTTCCTTGTGAAACGCCAGCTATTCCTTATAGCTCTTTAAAGCATACAGGGCGTGAGCTGTTGCTAAGCCGTATTAATCAAGTGATTGTAGGGGGCGAAGAATGAGTTTGATGAGAGAGATGGCGTTAATTGAACAAGTAAAAGCTGACCTCATTAAGGTAGAAGCGTATTTAGCTGATTCCTTACAAACGGGCTCAGAAGATTTTAATCAATTGATTCGCCCCATATCAGCCGCTGGTGGCAAGCGTTTGCGCGCTCGCTTATGTTTGCTTATTGCTGGTGCTGGCAATGCACCTGAAGCAAAGCGCATTCCTATTGCCGCTGCTGTGGAAATGTTGCATTTAGCAACTTTAATTCATGATGATGTATTGGATCAGGCCGCCGTGCGTCGCGGTGCGCCTGCCATTCACTGTACTAAAGGTAATAAAGTAGCTATTTTAAGCGGTGACTACTTATTTGCTAAAGCCTTTGATGTAGTCGCTCAAATTGAGTCTGTTGAATGTTTACGCGTGTTTTCCTTTATCATTTCAGCCCTTGTAGAAGGGGAATTTATGCAAATGGAAGATGTATGTTGCATTAATCAAGGCATTGAGCGGTATTTAACTAAAACTCAGAAGAAAACAGCTGATTTTATTGAAGCTTGTTTAGAGTTGGGTGGTATCTTAGGAGATTGGACCAAAGAGCAGACTGCTTTATTAAAGCAATATGGTCATGGTCTAGGTATGGCCTTCCAGATTACTGATGATATTATGGACTACAGCGCTACTTCTGAAACAACTGGAAAGCCAGTTGGTAAAGACTTGCGGGAAGGATTGATTACTTATCCTTTATTGTCTATCGTAACGAAAGAGAATGAACAATATATTACTGAAGCTGTACAAGCGATTGCGAAGGGGCAAAGTGTAGATGAACTTCTTGCGTATGTAACGACTCAAGGGGGCGTGACTAAAGCGGAAGAATTAGAAGCGTCTTATCGTGAGCAAGCTCATTCGGCCTTAGAGGCTCTACCAGACTTTGCTGGCAAATCAGTATTATATGAAGTATTAGATTCGTTGGCTCATAGAAAGGTGTAAATTATGGAATCGTTTCAGGTACGAGAATTTAATGACCCGAAACGAAAGCCTTCCTTGAATAGTGTGTTGGCGCAAAAGGAACGCCTAAAAGCAGCAGAGCGAATTCGTCGTGGTGAAATCGTGGAACCAACTGCAGCTAGTGAAGAGATAGCTAATGTAGATTTAGAAACGCTGGAGCCACAGTATACCCCTTTGGAAGCTCAGCTTATGGCCGAAAATAAAGATATGTCTTTAGTCGGACATTTAGGTGAACTTAGGAAGCGAATTATTATTTCTGCTATCGCTATTTTGGTGGGCTTTTGTGTAGCCTATTATTATGTAGACGATTTATTGAGCATTATTATTGCTCCGGCGGGGAAGCTCTATTATATGCGCCCTACGGAAGCCTTCTTTACCTATATGAAAGTAGCCTTCGTAGCGGGGATTATTGCGGCATCACCAATTTGGCTATACGAGGTATGGGCCTTTATTATTCCTGCCTTAACTAGACAGGAAAAACAATTAACGAATTGGTTTTTACCTTTTGCTATTATTTTATTTATTATAGGAATTTTATTTTCCTATGCCTTAGTATTGCCCGTAGCAATTCAGTTTTTTATCGGCTTTGCTACCGATGAGTTACAACCTTTGTTTTCGATTGGTCAATATATAGACTTTGTGATTGCCTTTGTATTGCCTTTTGGCTTGATTTTTGAATTGCCTATTGTCATGATTATTATGGCAAAGTTAAATTTGATTACCTCGGCCTTCTTGCGATCAAAGCGGAAGCTATTTATATTTTTGTCCTTTGTTATAGGTGGTTTGATTTCGCCGACACCGGACATGTTTTCACAGACCATGATTGCTATGCCAATGATTTTGTTGTATGAAATAAGTTTATGGCTGGTTGCTAAGGTGATGAAAAAATAAACAAAGTCTATGAAAAATAAATAATTGAACACTTCGTGAAAGTCTGTCTAGTTGCTTTTGAAAAGTAAATTGACAGACTTTCATTTTTTAGTTATTATGAGTAATAGATATACTCTTATAAAGAGCAAGCGTTGATGAGGAAAAATCTTCTCCTAGCGTAGCAGAGAGCGTTGGTAAGGTGCGAGCAACGTACGTGAATAGAAGAGGGTAGCCTTGGAGCTGACGAGATGAAGTTATTGAGCATATAGCAAGTATCTCTGTGGAGAAGCTAGTTGATTATATACTTAGTAATGGGTAGTTTTGTCCGGATAACCCCGTTAACGGTAATGAGTGATTGCTATGGCAATAATCTAGGTGGTACCGCGGAAGTTAAGCCCTTTCGTCCTAATGGACGAGAGGGCTTTTTTATATACGATGTAGGAGGAATTTGAGATGAGTGAGTTCAAAAATTTAACGACTTACAATCCTGGAGAGATTGAACACAATTGGTATGAATTCTGGGAAAAACAAGGGTACTTTCATGAAGAAGTAGATACAAGTAAAAAGCCTTATAGTATTGTATTGCCACCACCTAATGTAACGGGGCAATTACACATGGGTCATGCTCTTGATAATACCTTGCAAGATATTTTGATTCGCTTCAAACGCATGCAAGGTTACAATGTACTTTGGATGCCTGGTACTGACCATGCAGGGATTGCTACTCAAGTAAAAGTAGAACAGAACCTTATGAAAGAAGAAGGCAAAAGTCGTTATGACTTAGGCCGTGAAGAATTTGTAAAACGCGTATGGGATTGGAAAAAAGAATATGGTAGCACCATCGTTAAACAAATTCGTAGCTTAGGCGCATCCTGCGACTGGAGTCGTGAGCGCTTTACCTTAGACGAAGGCTATTATCGTGCGGTTCGTGAAGTATTTGTAAGTTTATATGAAAAAGGCTTAATCTACCAAGGGGAACGCATTACCAATTGGTGTCCAAGTTGTCATACAGCGCTTAGCGATATTGAAGTAGAACACAGTGATGAAGCTGGTCATTTCTGGTATGTAAACTGCCCAGTAGTAGGCGAAGAAGGCCGTTATGTAACTGTAGCAACTACTCGTCCTGAAACCATGTTTGGTGACGTGGCAGTGGCTGTTAATCCAGAAGATGATCGTTACAAAGATATTATTGGCAAAACTTTATTATTGCCATTTGTTAATCGTGAAATTCCAGTTATTGCTGATGATTATGTAGATCCTAGCTTTGGTACGGGCTGTGTAAAAATTACGCCAGCTCATGATCCTAATGACTTTGAAATGGGTCAACGTCATGATTTACAGACGATTATTGTTATGAACCTTGACGGCACTATGAACAGTGAAGCTGGTCATTTTGAAGGCTTAACTCGAGAAGCAGCTCGTAAGCAAGTGGTGGCAGAATTAAAAGAGTTAGGTTTATTAACTAAGATTGAAGAACATGATCATAGCGTAGGTCATTGTTCCCGTTGTAATACCATTGTAGAGCCATTAGTGTCTAAACAATGGTTTGTAAAAATGGGACCAATTGCAGAACCAGCACTTAAAGTAGTACAAGATAAAAACATTGAATTCGTCCCAGAACGTTTTACTAAGACATATACAAACTGGCTTGATGGTATTCGTGATTGGTGTATTTCTCGTCAATTATGGTGGGGTCATCGCATTCCTGCTTGGTATTGTGACGATTGTGGTGAAATCACTGTATCTCGTGAAGATATTGATGTATGTCCTAAATGTGGTGGCCATGTACATCAAGATGAAGATGTATTGGATACTTGGTTTAGTTCCGCTATGTGGCCATTTGCTACTATGGGCTGGCCTGAAGAAACTAAGGAATTGGAACATTGGTATCCAACTAGCGTATTAGTAACTGGTTACGATATTATCTTCTTCTGGGTAGCTCGTATGATTTTTATGGGCCTTGAATTTAAAAAAGAAATTCCATTTAAACATGTATTTATTCATGGTCTAGTGCGTGATAGCCAAGGGCGTAAAATGAGTAAATCTTTGGGCAATGGTATCAATCCATTAGATGTAATTAATGAATACGGTGCTGATGCGTTGCGTTTCACCTTGGTAACGGGTAATACGCCAGGCAATGATATGCGTTTCTATATGGAACGAGTAGAAGCCAATCGCAACTTCGCTAATAAGATTTGGAACGCGTCTAAATTTGTT
The DNA here is from genome assembly GCF_943192895.1 of Veillonella intestinalis. Lineage (NCBI taxonomy): Bacteria > Bacillati > Bacillota > Negativicutes > Veillonellales > Veillonellaceae > Veillonella > Veillonella intestinalis. The sequence goes on from NZ_CALPCB010000009.1 coordinate 30,544, forward strand.
CTTATGAATTTAGATAATTATGATCCTAACTTTGTGCCACAAGAAGAAGACTTGACTTTAGCCGATCGTTGGATTATTGATACCTATAATAAAGCGGTAGCATCTATTACAGCTAACCTTGATAAATTTGAATTAGGTGAAGCGGCTTCTGCTGTATATGATTTTATTTGGAATAGCTATTGTGACTGGTTCATCGAATTGGCAAAACCTCGTCTTTACAATAAAGAAGGCGGCCGTGACCGTGCCGTAGTACAATACTTATTGGTTACGATTTTACGTCATATGCTTGAATTGTTACATCCATTTATGCCATTCGTTACTGAGCATATTTGGCAGCACTTACCACATGAAGGTGAAAGCATTGTAGTAGCTCCATGGCCAAGTGCTTTACCATTTGGAGACCAAAGCACTAGCGCGGCGCAGATGAACGTTATGATGGATGCTATTAAAGGGATTCGTAATATGCGTGCTGAAATGAATGTGCCAATGGGTAAACGTAGTGCCGTAATTTTAGCGCTTACTGATGAAAGTTTACGGGATGTAGTAAATCATCACCAAGATTACTTTAAAACCCTTGGTTGGGCTGAAACAGTCACTGTATTAGGCGCTGATGAGGCAAAACCTGAAAATGCCACTGTTACAGTTGTTAATGGTCTTGAAGTATACTTGTTACTTAAAGATTTAATTGATGTAACGAAAGAACGTGAACGTTTAACGAAAGAAAAAGAAACCTTGAAAAAGGAAATTGCTCGTTTAGAAGGCAAATTAGGCAATCCTGGTTTCGTAGCCAAAGCGCCTGCTGATGTAGTAGCCAAAGAAGAAGCTAAATTAGCTGAATATAAACAAAAACAGCAAGCTGTAATGGAACGCGAAGAATTTCTTAAGACCTTATAGGAGGACAGCATGACATATGCAGAGGCAGTAGCCTATTTAGATAGTTGTGTACCCTTTGGAATTAAACCTGGCTTAGAGCGCATTAAAGCGCTCTTACAGGCCATGGACAATCCGGAAACCGCATATAAAACAATTCATATTACAGGAACTAATGGCAAGGGGTCAGTAACGGCTTTGGTAGACTCGGTATTAACTTATAGTGGTCGCCGTGTAGGTCGTTTTACGTCACCTCATTTGATTAGTTATACAGAACGGATTTGTGTTAATGGTCGCTCTATTACCGAAGCGGCATTTGGTGAATTAATTGCTAATGTTGCTAAGGTAGTTACGAAGTTGGTTGATGAGGGTTTAGAGCCTCCAACGCAATTTGAAGTGTTGACGGCAGCGGCTTTCTTATTCTTCCGTGAACAAGGGGTAGATTATGCTGTTATTGAAGTGGGCCTTGGCGGTCTATTAGACTCTACTAATGTGGTAGTACCAGAAGTATCGGTAATTACCAATGTTACGATTGATCATCAAGCATATTGTGGTAATACTGTAGAAGAAATTGCTACTCATAAAGCGGGTATTATTAAACCTAAAGTGCCTGTTGTTACCGCGGCTCAAAGTAGTGCTTTAGAAGTGATTCGTACAAAGGCTAAGGAATTAAAATCGCCAATATTTGTATTTAACGAAGACTTTTCAATTAAGAGCCGCAGTGCTATGCCAGAAGGTCAGATGATTACCTTAGAGGATACAGCGGGGCATAAAGATATGCTCTTTACCACATTAGCTGGGGTTCATCAGGCTGTTAATTTAGCCTGTGCTACGGCAGCTTTGCGCGTTCTTATGAAAAAAGACAAGTCTATTAGTGAAGAAACTTTGCGCGAAGGCTTAGCTCGGGCTAAATGGGCTGGTCGTTTTGAGATTGTAAAACGTTTGGACCGTATTTTTATCTTTGATGGAGCCCATAATGCGAATGGAGCTGAAGCGTTTCAGTTGACCTATAAAGAATTATTTAAAGATACACCAAAGACGATGGTATTAGCCGTTTTAGCAGATAAAGAAGTACAAGCCGTTGTGGATGAATTGGTGGCGCCAAAGGATACAGTAATTGCTGTGCCAGCCCCAACACCACGGTCTTGCACGCCAGAAGAATTAGCGAGTTATATTAGCAGTGCCGTTACAACGGCTAGCTCAGTGACAGCTGGGTTAGACCAAGCTATGAAAACTACAAAATCTGGGGATATTATTGTAGTAGCTGGTTCCTTGTATATTTTAGGGGAAGCTGAGCAATGGTTAGCCGCTCAGTAAGGGTGTTATAATATGCCTGAAGCGATTAGCCTCAGTAGAGGTCACGATTTAAAACAGTATATTACAAGGCTCTTATATGCCATTATTTTAGTAATGCCGTTACATCCGCTCTTAGGTGATATTTTAGTTGTCTTAGCGCTAGTGCTTAGCATTTGGGATACCGTAAAATATCGGCCTTTATCTAAACCGGCCTCTTGGTTACAGTGGTGCGTTTTGGGGTTTATGGGGTGGAGTTTACTCTCGTCCTTAGCCTCTAGTCGACCTGAGTTTACCTTTTATAGTTGGCTATATAATGTAGGGATGTATGGGGCCATTTATTTCCTTACTTATCGCTATTTGCGCGAGCCAGAGCAATGGCGGACGTTCTTGCGTATTTTTGTATGGTCAGCCTTTATTGTTTGCCTTGTGGCGGTATATCAGTATATGACCATGTCTATGGATTTGTTGCAAGAGTGGGTTGATGCCAAGCATTTTCCTCTTTTGAAACGTCGTATGTTTGGTACTTTGCAAAATCCAAATCTATTTGGTGAGTACCTATTAATCGTGTTATCCATAGCGGGAACTGGTATTTTTCAAGGTTTAAAAGAAAAACGGTGGCGCTTATTGGCTTGGATGGTGCCCTTAGCTTTATTTTTCCTCATATGTATGACTTTAACCTATTCGCGGGCTATTTGGATTAGTTTTGCCTGTGTTGTGGTATATTGGGGGATTGTAATAGATCGGCGATTATTATTGAGTTTATTGGCTATTCCTGCTATTTTGTTTTTCTATCATGGTGAAGTAGCTTCTAGGCTGTGGTCACTCTTTGATGGCAATGACACATCGGCTGTATTGCGTTGGGCTTTGTGGGATAGTACGACTTATATGATTGTAGAATATCCAATTCTTGGCATTGGTTGGGATGCTTTTTGGTTTGTATATCCTGATTACAACTATTATATACAGGCGCCTGACGTGATAATTTATCATGCCCATAACATGTTTTTAAATGTGTTAGCTGAAATAGGGATTCCGGGAGCGCTATTTTACTTTAGTGCTATATATGGTCATGCTGCCTATGCCCTACGCTTACCTAAAGCGACAATCAGTAATATTGTGAAATATGGCATGGGTGCCGTAGTAGTAGGGGTTACCATAAGTGGCTTATTTGATCATGATTTATTTAGTCACCAAGTATCCGTTATTTTTTGGCAACTTTTAGGTTGGGCATCGGCCGTATTATATACATATAAGAAAAATAGTTAGTCATATATTAAAATGTGATGAAGTAGATATTTGAAAACCTTTTACGAAACGTGAAAGTTAACAAATGAACATGAAAAAAGGTAGGTATCATGAGATTAATTCATGATACCTATTTTCTTTGCGTATGAAATACCGTTTATGCATATTGGTTGACAAAGGAATATAATTCTTCTAATATTAGCCATAGTTTGAAGTATAACTTTCTAGACAATATCTAAATATGTCGATAAAAGAGAAGTTTTTCGATACAGTAAATTGTTGGTAAAAATAAAAAAATATTCACAAAAAAAGAGGATATTTTAATCTTTTGTCGAATATATATAAGTGTTGGAATGCGGAAGTACAATTTAATGTCATTCAAACTTTAAAAAGGAGATGGTAGCGATGATTAACATCCTGGATCGAGTACAAGGTAGTGCTCTTCAAGCAAAGATTAAGACTGCAGAAGAAGCCGCTTTGTTGATCAACCCTGGTGACCATGTGGGTATCAGTGGATTTACCCCTTCTGGTTATCCAAAAGCAGTTCCTTTAGCTTTGGCAAAACGAATGGAAAGCGATCCATTCAAAATCGACTTATGGACAGGTGCTTCAGTAGGTGATGAAGCGGACGGTGCACTTGCTCGTGTCGATGGTATTGGCCGCCGATTCCCATATCAAACAAATGGGGATATGCGTAAAGCTCTTAACGCTGGTAAAGTTCGTTATAGCGATATGCATCTTAGCCAAACTGCTCAAAATGTTCGCTATGGATTCTATGGCGACTGTGATGTAGCAATTGTTGAAGCTGTATGCATCCGTGAAGATGGTGGTATTATTCCATCCACTTCCGTTGGTAATACACCAACATTTGTAAACAAAGCTAAAAAAGTTATCGTTGAAGTCAATGTATCTCAACCTATGAGCCTAGTAGGTATGCATGACATCTACGAACCTTTGGATCCACCATATCGCCAAGCATTACCAATTACTGGTGCTGGCAACCGTGTAGGGACTCCATACATCCCTTGTGATCCTGAAAAAATTGTAGCAATTGTTCCATGTGACATTACTGACAAAACTCGCCCATTAGCACCAATCGATGATGATGCTAAAGCAATGAGCCAACATTTAATTGAATTCTTCCAGAATGAAATTAAACATGGTCGTTTGCCTAAGAATTTATTACCATTACAATCTGGTGTAGGTTCTGTAGCAAATGCAGTAATCACTGGTCTAGCTCAAGGCCCATTCACTAATTTATCTATCTTTACTGAAGTAATTCAAGATGGTATGTTTGACCTTATTGATGCTGGTAAAGTAGAAGTTTGCTCAGGGACCGCTCTATCGCCTTCTCCTGATGGCTTAAAACGTTTTTATGACAACGTTGATTTGTACTCGAAGAAAATTATTCTTCGTCCGCAAGAAATTTCGAACAGTCCTGAATTAGCACGCCGTCTTGGTGTTATTGCTATGAATACAGCGATTGAATTTGATATCTTTGGTAATGTAAACTCCACTCACATTATGGGTACTAAGATGATGAATGGTATCGGTGGTTCTGGTGACTTCGCTAGAAACGCATATATCTCCATTTTCTGTACAAATTCTGTGGCCAAAGATGGTGCTATTAGCTCTGTTGTTCCAATGTGTTCTCACATTGACCATACAGAACATGATGTAATGATATTCTGTACTGAACAAGGCATTGCTGATTGCCGTGGTTTAGCTCCGGAAGAACGCGCACGTTTGATTATTAAAAACTGTGCTAATCCAGAATATAAACCAATGTTAGAAGACTACCTCGAAAGAGCCTTGGTGGCAACTAAGCACGCCCATACACCAATGTTGCTTGATGAAGCTCTTTCTTGGCATAAACGTTTCCTAGACACAGGAAGCATGAAGAAATAAGGTATTTTTAGGAGGATGATGAAAACTATGGCTAACGAAGCTCTAAAAGCTAATCTTGCCAAATATGAGGCAGAAGTTAATGAAAAAATTGCGAAATTCCCAGAACGCAAAAACTTACAGTACAACCGTTTATATACTCCAATCGATATTGAAGGTTTCGACTATGAAAGAGATTTAGGGTTCCCTGGTGAATTCCCTTATACTCGTGGTGTACAACCTACAATGTACCGTGGTCGTTTCTGGACAATGCGTATGTACGCTGGTTTCGCTACTGCTGAAGAATCCAACAAACGTTATCGTTACCTTATCGAATCTGGTGCAACTGGTCTTAGCTGTGCATTCGACTTACCAACTCAGATTGGTTATGACTCCGACGATGCTATGGCAGAAGGCGAAGTTGGTAAAGTAGGGGTAGCTATTGACTCCTTGAAAGATATGGAAATTCTTTTCGACGGCATCGACCTTGGTAAAGTTTCCACTTCCATGACAATCAATGCTCCTGCATCTGTACTTCTTGCTATGTACATTGCAGTTGCTGAAAAACAAGGCGTACCTGCTTCCGCATTGATGGGTACTATCCAGAACGATATTCTTAAAGAATATGCTGCTCGTGGGACTTACATTTTCCCTCCAAAACCATCCATGCGTTTGATCACTAATATTTTCGAATATTGCTCTCAGAACGTACCAAAATGGAATACAATCTCCATTTCCGGTTACCATATCCGTGAAGCTGGTTCCACAGCTGCTCAGGAAATCGCATTTACAATTGCTGACGGTATCGCATACGTAGAAGCTGCTTTAAAAGCTGGCTTAGACGTTGACGCATTCGCAGGTCGTTTATCCTTCTTCTGGAACGCTCACAACAACGTACTTGAAGAAGTTGCTAAATTCCGTGCATCCCGTCGTTTATGGGCTACTATCATGAAAGAACGCTTTGGTGCTAAAAAAGCTAAATCCATGATGCTTCGTGTACATACTCAAACAGCTGGTTCCATGCTTACTGCACAACAAGTTGACAACAACATCGTTCGTGTAGCATTGCAAACTGCTGCTGCTGTAATGGGTGGTACTCAGTCCTTACATACTAACTCCCGTGACGAAGCGTTAGCACTTCCTACAGAAGCTTCCGTACAGGTTGCTCTTCGTACACAACAAATCGTTGCTTACGAATCCGGTTTAGCTGACGTAATCGACCCATTGGGCGGTTCCTACTATGTAGAAGCTATGACTAATGCTATTTATGATGAAGCTGCTGAATACATTCGCAAAATCGACGAAATGGGCGGCGCTGTAGTAGCTATTGAAAAAGGTTACATTCAGAAAGAAATTCAAGAATCTGCATACAAATGGCAGATGGAAGTTGAATCTGGTCTCCGTACAATCGTAGGGGTTAACAAATTCCAGGTTGAAGAAAAACCAGTTGAAGGTCTTCTTCGTGTAGATGCTTCCGTAGGTGTTAACCAAGCTAAGAAAACTCAGAAAGTTCGCGAAGAACGCGATAACGCTGCAGTAGAAAAAGCATTGGCAGCACTTAAAGAAGGGGCACAAGATGAAAATGTTAACCTTATGCCATTAATTCTTGATGCAGTTCGTACTTATGCAACATTGGGTGAAATTTGTAACGTATTACGTGAAGTATTTGGTGAATACCAAGCTCATTCCACGTTATAATTTCTAGATAAAGATAAGATAGCGTAACGATTAGTTCGGAGGTAATATATCATGGCAGAAAAACGTATTCGTGTATTAGTAGCAAAACCAGGTCTTGATGGTCATGACCGTGGTGCCAAAGTAGTAGCTCGCGCACTTCGCGATGCAGGTTTTGAAGTAATTTATACTGGTCTTCGTCAGACTCCAGAACAAATTGTTGAAGCTGCTTTGTCTGAAGACGTTAATGTAGTTGCATTAAGCCTTCTCTCTGGCGCTCACAATACATTGTTCCCTAAAATTGTTAACATGTTAAAAGAAAAAGGTATGGGCGACGTACTTGTTGTTGGCGGCGGCGTAATTCCTGATGCTGATATCCCAGGCCTTAAAGAAGCTGGCGTAGCAGCTGTATTTACACCAGGCACTCCAACAGGCGATGTTGTAGAATTTATTAAAGCTAACGTAAAATAATAACTTTTAGGAGCAGGCTCGGATTATCTAAAGTCTGAGCCTGCCACTATACTAAGAAGGCGGTGAACCCCATGGATTTAGTCCAAGAACTTTTAAATGGTTCCCGACTGGCCTTGGCGCGAGCCATAACTGCAGTCGAAAGCGAATATGATAACGCAATTGACATTATGAGAGCGATTTATCCTAAAACGGGCCGAGCTCGTATTTTAGGGATTACTGGTGCCCCTGGTGCTGGTAAAAGTACCTTGACTGATAAAGTTGTTAAACAATATTTACAGCAAGGTAAAAAAATCGGTATCGTTGCGGTGGATCCGACCAGTCCGTTTTCAGGTGGTGCCATCTTGGGTGACCGTATTCGAATGAATGACTTAACTCTTAATGAAAATGTATTTATTCGTAGTATGGGTACTCGTGGCAGCTTAGGTGGTTTATCTAAGAAAACCTCTGATGTTGTCAAATTGATGGATGCATTTGGCATGGATTTAGTTATTATTGAGACTGTAGGGGTAGGGCAATCTGAAGTTGATATTGTAAAAAATGCAGATAGCACTTTAGTTGTACTCGTTCCTGGTCTTGGTGATGATATTCAGGCTATTAAGGCTGGTATTTTAGAAATTGGCGATGTATTCGCAATTAATAAAGCTGACCGTGATGGCTGCGATAAGTTAAACGTAGAAATTGAAATGATGCTAGATTTAGACTCTCGTGAGTTACAATGGCGTCCTCCAATTAAACGAACTATCGCAAGTAAAGACGTTGGTGTTGATGAATTAGTAGAAGCTTTAGATGAACATTTTGAGTTCCTTGAAGATAGCGAAGAATTAGCTGTTCGTCGTAAAGACAGAACTCGTGATGAAATTATAGCGATGATTAATGAACAAATCGGCCGACGTGTAGCTGATGTCGTTGTTGCTAGTGACGACTTTACAGCCCAAGTAAACGCTGTTAATCAGCGTGAAAATGATCCATATACAGTGGTGAATAAAGTATTGGGCGATGTATTAAAAATTTAATTGATTAAGAGCGTAATGGCCTATCAGTTGAAAAAAAGGAGATTTTTATTATGGCATTCAAAGTATTAAATGTTGATCACATCGGTATTGGTGTTACTGATTTAGCATCTACAAAAGAATTTTACAAAAATGCACTAGGTATGGAACATCTTCCTGAAGATGAAATTGTTGAAGAACAAAAAGTAAAAGTAAGCTTCTTCCCATGTGGCGATGCTGAATTAGAATTCTTAGAATCTACAACTCCAGATGGTCCTATCGGCAAATTCATTGAAAAAAATGGCGGCCGTAATGGTATTCAACACGTTGCACTTCGTGTAGATAACATTGAAAACGCAATTGCTGATTTAATGGCTAAAGGCATTCGCATGATCGACGAAAAACCTCGTTACGGTGCTGGCGGATCTGCTATTGCTTTCATTCATCCTAAAGCAACTGGCGGTGTTCTTCTTGAACTTTGTCAGAGAATGAAGTAATATAAGATATATAATTAATTTATATAAAAACTTTATGGAGGTGTAGTAATGGCAACAGTCCAAGAAAAGATTGAGTTGTTACACAAGAAGTTAGAAGTTGTAAAACTCGGCGGTGGCGAAAAACGTATTGCTTCGCAACATAGCAAAGGCAAAATGACAGCTCGCGAACGTATCGCTAAGTTATTTGACGAAAATAGTTTCGTTGAATTAGATCAATTTGTTAAACATCGTTGTGTAAACTTCGGCCAGGATAAAAAAGAACTTCCTGGTGAAGGTGTAGTAACTGGTTTTGGTACTATCGATGGCCGTTTAGTGTATGCATTCGCTCAGGACTTCACTGTAGAAGGTGGTTCCCTTGGTGAAATGCACGCTGCAAAAATCGTAAAAGTACAACGCCTAGCAATGAAAATGGGTGCTCCTATCATCGGTATCAATGATTCCGGCGGGGCTCGTATTCAGGAAGCTGTTGATGCATTAGCAGGCTATGGTAAAATCTTCTTTGAAAATACCAATGCTTCTGGTGTAATTCCTCAGATTTCTGTTATCATGGGACCTTGTGCTGGTGGTGCAGTTTATTCCCCTGCATTAACAGACTTTATCTACATGGTAAAAAATACTTCCCAGATGTTCATTACTGGTCCTGCAGTAATCAAATCTGTAACAGCAGAAGATGTTACAGCTGAAGCTCTTGGTGGTGCAATGGCTCACAACAGTGTATCTGGTGTAGCTCACTTTGCTGCTGAAGACGAAGATGATTGCTTGCAACAAATTCGTTACTTATTAAGCTTCTTACCAAGCAACAACATGGAAGATGTTCCTCTTGTTGACACTGGTGATGACCCTGCTCGTGAAGCAGATCAGCTTAATACTTTATTACCAGATAACAGCAACATGCCTTATGACATGTTAGAAGTTATCGCTGCTGTTGTAGATAATGGTGAATACTATGAAGTACAACCATTCTATGCAACAAACATCATCACTTGCTTCGCACGTTTTGATGGTCAAAGCGTTGGTATTATTGCTAACCAACCAAAAGTTATGGCTGGTTGTCTTGATATTAATGCATCCGATAAATCATCCCGTTTTATCCGTTTCTGTGATGCATTCAATATCCCAATCGTTAACTTTGTTGACGTTCCTGGCTTCTTGCCTGGTACTAACCAAGAATGGGGCGGCATCATTCGTCATGGTGCTAAAATGCTATATGCGTACTCTGAAGCAACAGTGCCTAAGATTACGGTTATTACTCGTAAAGCATACGGTGGTTCTTATCTCGCTATGTGTTCTCAAGACCTCGGTGCTGACCAAGTATATGCATGGCCAACTTCTGAAATCGCAGTAATGGGCCCAGCAGGGGCTGCTAACATCATCTTCAAAAAAGACGAAGATAAAGATGAAAAAACTGCAAAATATGTAGAAGAATTTGCTACACCATACAAAGCAGCAGAACGTGGTTTCGTTGATGCTGTTATCGAACCAAAAGCTACTCGCCCAGCAGTAATCAATGCACTCGCTATGCTTGCAAGCAAACGTGAAGCTCGGGCACCTAAAAAACATGGTAATATTCCATTATAATTGTTAGTAGGTAAAACTTAGTTTTTGATTTGGAGTATCACAATTCTTATTCTTTGTATTAATTAGAAAGAGGAATTTATTATGGGAGGAAACGAAGGTACTATTAGCCCTTGGCTATTTATGGCAATCAATATGACTGTTGTATTTGCTGTATTGGCTGCGTTAGGTTTATTGATGGTAATTATCCATAAATTAGACCCTACAAAAAAAAAGCCTAAAGAGCCAGTGAACGTAGCACCAGCCGCTGCTCCTGTGACTGCAGCAGCGCCAGTGGTAGCCAATGATGAACCTGTAGTAGCAGCTATTACAGGAGCCATCGTAGCTATGGGTTACTCATCAGATCAAATTGCATCAATTCGTCCAAGCGAAACAAGTCGCAATTGGAGACTAGATGGCAGACTAAGTGGTAGAATTTAGTCAAATCTAGGAGGTGTAAACATGAGCAAGGCAGAGAAGAACGCCGGTAACAGTAAACTAAATGATGAGTTAGTTGCTGTTATTGCCAGTGCCATTAGCGCTATGGGCTACTCGGTTGATCAGATCGCTAGTATTCGTCCAAGTATTAATAATCATAACTGGAAATTGGACGGTCGTTTGCGCATGAGTCGTTAATTGTAATATGCTAAGAAGAAGGAACATATTGCATTAAATTTTAGTTTGGAGGATTATAAAATGAAAAAATTTAACGTTACTGTAAATGGTACTGTATATGATGTTGAAGTTAATGAAGTAAAAGCAACTGGTGCAGCGGCAGCTCCAGCACCTGCAGCAGCTCCTGCTCCTAAAGCAGCTCCAGCTCCAGCACCTGCAGCAGCTCCAGCACCTAAAGCAGCAGCTCCAGTAGCAGCTGGCGCAATTACTGTTAAAGCTCCAATGCCAGGTAAAATCTTATCTGTAAACGTTTCTGCTGGTCAAGCAGTTAAAAAAGGCGAAACTTTATTAGTTCTTGAAGCTATGAAAATGCAGAACGAAATCGCTGCTCCACAAGATGGTACTATCGCTGAAGTACGTGTATCTGCTAACCAAACAGTATCCACTGGCGAAGACATGGTTGTATTTGGCTAATAGTTAATTTGTAGTGAAATATTGATTGAATCATTATTTTTGTTCTCGATATGAAAGGGGATCCACATGGATGCATTTATCGTAGCGGTCTCTTCGGTTTGGACAGATAGTGGGTTTGTAAACTTTAATACTGGTAATGCAATTATGATTTTAGTAGGCTTACTATTATTGTACATGGCATTTGTTAAAGAGTTCGAACCATTACTACTTTCTCCAATCGCATTTGGCTGTATTCTTGCTAATATCCCTCGCAATGGTTTTGAAGAAGGGGTTATGGCTCTTATCAGCGCCGGGGTTTCTCATGAAATCTTCCCTCCACTTATTTTCTTAGGTGTTGGTGCAATGACTGACTTCGGTCCATTGATTGCAAACCCTAAAACATTGTTCTTAGGGGCTGCAGCTCAAATTGGTGTATTTATTGCCTTAGCTGGTGCAATGATGATTGGCTTTACAGCTCCACAAGCAGCAGCAATTGGTATTATTGGTGGTGCCGATGGTCCTACATCAATTTACCTTGCGACTAAATTAGCGCCTGAATTATTAGGTGCTATTGCCGTAGCGGCCTATTCTTACATGTCCTTGGTACCATTGATTCAACCTCCAATTATGAAATTGTTCACGACTCAAAAAGAACGTGAAATCGTAATGGAACAGCTTCGTGAAGTAACACGTTTTGAAAAAATCGTGTTCCCAATTGTTGCAACTATTTTCATTTCTTTATTGTTACCATCCATCACTTCCTTATTAGGTATGTTAATGTTAGGTAACTTATTCCGTGAATCTGGTGTAACAGATCGTTTATCCGATACTTCTCAGAATGCATTGATCAATATCGTTACTATTTTCTTAGCAACTGGTACTGGTCTTACAATGAATGCTGAACACTTCTTAACTTTTGATACAATTAAAATTATTGCTCTCGGTTTAGTTGCGTTCATCGCAGGTACTGCTGGTGGCGTATTGTTCGGCAAACTTATGTCTAAACTTGATGGTGGTAAAACAAATCCACTTATCGGTTCCGCTGGTGTATCTGCCGTTCCAATGGCAGCGCGTGTATCTCAGGTTGTAGGGGCTAAAGCTAACCCTGCTAACTTCTTGTTGATGCATGCTATGGGTCCAAACGTTGCGGGCGTTATTGGTACAGCTGTAGCAGCTGGTACTATGCTTGCTATGATGGCAACTCGTTAAAATTTAATAATCTTTAGTAGCTATAGTGGGGGCTAGTAGCCCCCAGTTATAGCCTATACTTGTCGATTTACAGTAATTGTGAAGTATACTTTGACAATAAGGTTCTGCTCGAAGTATTCTTTGGGGATATAGCAAAACTTATATCGATAAATCGTATTGCATTTATATATTGTTAATGTAGAGGTGATTTTGATTTGTTCTCCATAGAATTGAAAATTTTGATTAGTTTCGTGTGGGCTCTTATTGTTTTTTTTGTTACTGCGTTGATTATAGGGAATGAACGTAAAGCTCGTTGGTTTCGTAGGCGAACAAAATATTCATTTTTTAATCGGCGTGGTTTTATCAGTGAACTTTTATTTTATGGGTATCCTTGTACTAAGGAAGGAATTTATGTAACAATTGCAATGGCAATTTCAATTTTAATTGTTATTGGTATTTTATATTATTTATGATGCGTTAGTGTAAGGGTATATTATATAGCTAGTATGCTATGTACATAAAATAAGAAATCCTATTAATTTCAATACTTTTTATTGAAGTATTAAAAGGAGATGACTAATATGGATGTTGCAGTACAAACTTTGATCGTGCTCGCTGTTATGGCGATTTTCTTTGTTACTGAAATTATTCCACTAGCAATCACCTCTATTGGTGGGGCCATTACATTATGTTTAATGGGGATTATTAGTAGTAAAGAAGCTTTTTCAGGTTTATCTGATAGTACCGTAGTATTATTTGCTGGTATGTTCGTAGTTGGTGGGGCCATGTTCTACACAGGGCTTGCTCAAAAAATTGGTGAAACAGTAGTATCTAAAGCAGGTACTAGTGAAAATGGTTTAATGTTTGCTATTATGACAGTAACTGCAGTTATGTCTGCATTCTTATCTAACACTGGTACAGCAGCTGCTTTATTGCCAGTAGTTGTTGGTATTTGTTCTGTTGCTAATATTCCTGCAAGCCGTCAGTTAATGCCATTAGCATTTGCTGCTGGTATCGGTGGTATCATCACAATGGTTGGTACACCTCCAAATATTATCGTTAATGGTGCTTTAGCTAAAGCGGGCATTCCTCAATTCGGCTTCTTTGAATTTGCTTGGATTGGTGTTCCTTTAACAGTTGCTACTATTGCTTTCATGATGTTTATTGGTAAATATTTCTTACCTAAACATGAAATTACTGGTGATGTTGAAGTAGAACAAGAAGTATCTGCTGATGAAGTATCTAATGATCCTAAGAAACAATTATACTCCGGTTTAATTCTTGGTGCAGTTATCTTGTTAATGATTTTAGGCGATCCTTTAAAAACATACTTTGGTATTAACTTACCATTGAGCTTAGTAGCTGTTATGGGTGCTATTGCTTGTGTATTAACTGGTTGCTTAAAAGAAAAACAAGCTTATACTTCTATTGACTGGGTAACAATCTTCTTATTCGCAGGTATGATGCCTGTAGCTGGTGCTATGGATAAATCCGGTGCTGGTCAATTAATTGCTAATGCCGTTCTTGGCGTTATGGGTTCTGACCCTAGCCCTTACTTTGCGACAGGTGTTTTATTCTTATTATCTTGTATTATGACTCAATTTATGTCTAACACTGCATCTTGTGCATTGTTAGCACCAATTGGTATCGCTATTGCAAGAGGTATGGGTGCTGACCCTCATGCCGTATTAATGGCTATCGGTGTTGCTGCATCTTGTGCATTCGGTACACCTGTAGGTACACCTCCAAATACATTAGTACTTGGTCCTGGTCAATACAAATTCATGGACTACGTAAAAGCTGGGGTACCATTGATTATTGTGTGTTTCATTGTAAGCCTTATTGTAATTCCAATGGTATGGCCTTTCTTCCCAGGTCAATAAGAATAAATTAAAATATTTAGTGAAGTCAATTTATTAAATATTTATGAATGAATATTGGGGTAGTGCAATAAGTACTGCTCCAATATTTTTTTAGTTTTATTTGATTTTTAATTTGTTTTACATTGTCTCTTATATGAGGGGAGAAAAAGTATCCTTATGTCAGTTTGACAGGAGTTTTTATAATGAAAGTAATTTATCAAGAAAGTTCAAAACGAAGTAATAAAGCAACATTTGTTGTCAGTTTATTTGTTATAGCTTTATTAGTTGCCATAGGATGGACAACTAGCCGCAGCATGGCTAAAGGAGTTATTATATTAGATGAATATTTTGTTGAGTTGGTAGCTTTATTTGTTATTTTAAAAACTGCAATAGCTCAATATACATATAAATTATTAGATGATAAACTCGTGATTATAGAGAAGTTTTTATTTAGTACAAAAAAAATGGAAATTCCATATACTATGATTGATGGTGTATTTTTACATAAAACAGAATTCATTAGTAAATTTAAATTAAGGTACAAATATCGTAAATGTTCAAGTTCAGATAATAGACCAGCATGGGCATTAATTTATTCTATTGTTAATGGAAAAAAAGTTAAAAATGGACGAGTTATTATGAAAGCAGACAAAGCTTTTTTTGATGCTTTAAGTCAATTTGTTCCTAATAGAATTTGTGTGCCACAAGAAGATGTTATATTGTATTCATACATACGGAGAGACGCTATTATGCATAGTGAATCAGTGGATGAGTACTTCCAAGAAATTATTAGTCAGACTGAGGAAAAGGAAAATGATTAGTTATGAATAAAAAAGATTTAATTAATCGAAGGAGCGAATTAATTGAACAGCGCGCCGTTTGTGTAAAAGAATGGCAGACGTTAGCTAAATTACCACAGAATCCGTCTACTACATCGCTCTTGAGCGCCTTTGTTTTAATTGGTGCCGCTACGGTTTTATCCTTTCTTACCGAAACACCTACTATTTACGACCCACAGTTTTTAATTGCTGTCGTATTAATGTTAGCTGGCGTAGGCGTATTCTTTAATAGTAAGGTTACAGTTGATAATCGCCGCAAAAAGATTAATAAATTACAAGATTTGGTATGGGAGATTAACGACGAACTAAAAGAAGTATCCCAAGAATTGGGCTTACCATTTCCTAAAATTAAATTACCTAAAGCGCCTAAAGGCAAAAAATAATCGCATAATAAACTATGATTACCGTAACCTTATCTTATAGATGTATGGTTGGCATACGAAAAACATTTATAAAAATGAGAATAAAATTCATTTGTTGTTTTATGCTATTTTGAACTTAAATGAGAATGCAAGTATTGAGTAGGTTTACTCTTTTATCAATAAAAAATGTATTGAAAATATTTATCAAATACTTAAAGAATAGCGTATTTACTATGTAAAATAGTCATTTAAACTTGCATAAAAATAATAAGAAATCATTATCCATAAGTTTGACAAGATGGAAAAATCGTGCCATAATGAGAATATAAAGTTAAGGTAAGTTCCTTAAGGAATTGATAATCAAGAAATTATCTAGTATATTTTGCGGAGGTGTCCAATAATGAGAGTTATCGGTGACGAATGTATTAAATGTGGTTCTTGTGCTTCTGTATGCCCAGTAGGCGCTATTAGCGAAGGCGAACTTAAATACGAAATTAACGAAACTTGCATCGACTGCGGTTCTTGCGAATCTGTATGCCCAGTAGGTACTATTCATCCAGCTGAATAATCAACGGATGCCAAAGCCCTCTAGTAGAGGGCTTTTTTTATTTGCCTTGTTTCCCTATTTAGCCGTATAATAAAGAGTAATAAACTATTAAAAAGGAAGAGAATAATCAATGGCAATTATATATGTAATTATTGGACTTGTTTGGTTAGTAATTGATCAAGTAACAAAAAGTTGGGTGCAAGAGAGTATGACATTGGGACAATCGATACCTTTGATTCCGAATGTATTTCATTTGACCTATATTTTAAATAAGGGCGCTGCATTTGGCATACTAGCTAATCAACGGCTGTTTTTTTTATGTATAGTTCTTATCTTGCTTGTTGTACTTTGGTATTTCAGACAATATATTCGTACTGGTGGTGTGTTGACACAATTAGGAACGGCCTTGTTAGTTAGTGGTGCTTTAGGCAATGCTTGGGATCGATATCATATAGGGGCTGTTGTGGATTTTTTTGATTTTAGAATTTGGCCGATTTTTAATGTAGCGGATATTGGTATTTGTGTTGGCGTTGCTTTATTGGCTATACATATTTGGCGTTCACCTCAGGGAGGAAATCATAATGGATAATGAATTAGTAACGAATGTTCACTTCGAACCAGGTAAGACTATTACTGTAGTAGTACCGGCGGATAAAGAAGGGGAACGATTAGATATATTTTTAACATCTCTCATGGAAGGCTCTCGTAGTTATGTACAACAATTAATTAAATCGGGGGCTGTTACGGTTAATAATAAAGTGGGCAAGAGTAATTTAAAATTAGCTAGTGAAGCTCTTATTACGGTTGTAGTACCGAAGCCTCAGTCTGTAGAAGTGAAACCAGAAGATATTCCGTTGGATATATTGTTTGAGGACCATGATATTATCATCGTAAATAAACCTCGTGGTATGGTGGTGCATCCTGCCGTAGGAAATTATACAGGCACTTTAGTTAATGCATTGCTATTTCATTGCAAGGACTTATCCGGCATTAATGGTGAAATTCGTCCTGGTATTGTCCATCGCTTAGATAAAGATACATCTGGTGTTATGATGGCGGCTAAAAATGACTTAGCTCATATTGGCTTAGCTGAACAGGTAAAAGCTCATTCAGCAACACGCACCTATTATGCCTTGGTACAAGGCAATATTGTAGAAGAGCGGGGGACCATTAAAGCACCTATTGGACGTCATCCAAAGGACCGTATGAAAATGGCCGTAGTATTTGAAAATAGTAAAGAAGCCATTACTCATTTCAAAGTATTAGAACGGTATGGGCAACATACTTTAGTGGAATGTGTTCTTGAAACAGGACGAACTCATCAGATTCGTGTGCATTTTGCTCACATTGGTCATCCTGTAGTTAATGATCCATTTTACGGGTATCGGAAAATGGATTTCCCTATTGAAGGGCAAGCCTTACATTCCTATAGTTTAGATGTGAAGCATCCTATTACTGGCAAGGAACTTCATTTTGAAGCCCCATTGCCTGAGGACTTTTTAGCTTGTCTTGAGTATGCCAAAACTCATAATGTATAAGGAGCTAGCTATGGAAGATAAACGAGTTCTTATGGATGAGCAGGCTATGATGCGTGCTGTTCGTCGAATTAGTCATGAAATTTTAGAACGCAATAAAGGCTTAGATAATGCTTTGATTTTAGGGATTGAGCGCCGTGGCATATATTTAGCGCAACGTTTACAAGCTCAGATTGAAGCGATTGAAGGCGTTCATATTGAAGTAGCCACTATTAATGTAGCGATGTATCGGGATGATCGCACTACAACGGGCAAAGAAGGGCCACCGTTTACCTTAGACACAACTGGTAAGTTAGTTATTTTGGTAGATGATGTGCTGTATACAGGGCGAACGATTCGGTCTGCCTTGAATGCACTTATGGAAGTGGGGCGGCCTCGAGCTATTCAATTAGCTGTATTAGTCGATAGAGGGCATAGAGAATTGCCAATTCGCGCTGATTATGTAGGGAAAAATATTCCTACCTCTCACATGGAAACGGTGCGAGTTAATGTAAAAGAACAAGATGGCGAGGACAGTGTAACAATTTCATAAAAAATAGGCTGAATCTACAGGATAATATAGATACTGTAGGTTCAGCCTTTTTTGTCATGGTTTGTCATGGAGTATTTATTATATACCAAGGGGTAAAGGTGTAATCAGTGCCACCCGACCGCTTGGCGGGGTGTTTAAAACAAAGGGCTTGTAGGTCTGTGGCCCGTTGATCTAGTTGGGCTAGCTGGGCAGTCAGCCCTTGCGCTTCCTTTAGGAAAGGGGCCCATTTTTGTACTACTGGAATAGTGAAGTTCTTGGCCTGTAACCAAGGGCGGGCTTCTTTGGTAAAGCCTAATAGACGAGCATAGGTAGGGCCTTGCTGATGAGCGTCATCTTGGAGCTGTTGGGCAATTTGCAGCATTGTATATGCCGACATTCGGTTTAAACGGGCATAGGAATAGCGTTTTGATTTTAAAAGCTCTCGAGCTGCGTTCCAAGTAGTGGCCTGACTTGCTTTTGGCCAACGATTTTCTAAGCCTTCTTTAAAATCACAAAGTTGTTGTAAGTCCTCAGCAGTGCGTTGGCGACTTTCATAGAGTAAGAAATCTTCATACCGTGAGAGATCGAGCAATTCGCCTTGTAATACTAATTCCGTATAGTCCTTTTGTATATTAGTGGGTACAAAGTCTGTTAGCTTATGTAAGAAATTCATATCTGTACCTTCATGGTTAGCTTCTCTTGTAGTCTGAGCGGTATATAAGTGGTGTCGTAAGGCAGAACCTGAAGGCCAAGGGGACGTTAGACTGGCATTATGATGGGCACCTTCTCGTTGCACTAGATAGACGTCTAAGTCTAATTGATAGGTTTTTAAGGCCTTTAAATATTCAATGCCTAATAGAGCATTGGGGTGTTGTAAGATTGGTTCTGCTTTAGGGGCTACTGTAGCGATAGCATCGCGTAAGGCGGCCCCATAGAAATAGCCTTCTTGCAGGCGTTGCTGGCAATGTGCTTGCACTTCAGGGGTGTGACTGAGGTTGGCAATTTGTTGTAATGCAGTTAAATCAGTCGTTTCAGAACCAAAGGATAAAGCAGTGGCTCCGACTGATGCAAGTAACCGAACTGCACCAGCCGCAAAGCGTTCGGCATTGGCCGTTGCATAAATAGTTGGCAGTTCTAGTACTGCATTAGCGCCATTTAATAAGGCCCAACGAGCGCGTATAAATTTATTGAAAATAGCAGGTTCACCACGTTGTACAAAGGAGCCACTCATAGCTATGATGATTAGGGCATCTGGATGTGCTTGGCGTAGTTGTTGTAATTGATGGGCATGGCCGATGTGAAACGGATTATATTCCGCTACAATGCCAATACATTTCATAGGTGTCTCCTTTCGCGTTTCACTTGCAAAGTATTGTGTAGTTGGTTACTATGGTATGCTTATTATAGCATAGAATGCTATGCTTATGGGCTTTTATAGGAATAGATACTATAATTGTTAGGGACTATAACTAAACGTTATGAATAACAGTGTTTGTATGTAAAAAACTAATAGTGAATATGTGTAAAAAGAGAGGTGCAAGGATTAAGAAAGAATGGTATAATTTAACCGTACGTGATTATTTGTACAGACAAACTGAATCGAGGGATAATATGAAGAAATGGTTCACTGTATGTCTTATGGCTCTTATGGTCCTCGTTATGAGTGGCTGTGGCAGTGATAATGCATTAGATTCCTATAGTTTTGGTCACAAAGTGATTAAGGCGGGGGCTTCAGAAATTACCGTTGCCTTACCTTATGATATTGGCGTACAACCTAATACTTCGCAGAATGCATTAGGGTATCCAGTGACTACGTATTTAGGAGCGGATAAGAATTTTCTAGTATCCATTGAGGCTATTACGCCAAAAGTGGGGCAACCATTACCAACAGCGCAAGCTTATGGTATGGAAGCAAAGCAATTTTATGATAAAAGTTTTGGCAAAAACTTAACTTGGTCAGAGGCTATGAAGTCTGTTGATGGTGTAACGGCGTTTACTGCTGATGCGACTTTGAAGTCTGACAAAGCAAAAATTCGTTTCTTTCAATACACGTTTGTAGATAAGGGTGTATTGTGGAATATAACCTATCAGTACCCAATTGATAGCACGATGGGTGCTCAGATTTCTGATTTTGTGGTAGGCAAAATTCAAATTACTAAGAAAGAGGGATAAGTAATGAATGTTTTAGTAGTAAACTGTGGTAGTTCTTCCTTAAAATACCAGCTTATTGACATGGACAAAGAAGCGGTATTAGCTAAAGGACAATTTGAAAAGATTGGTGCTGATGATGCAATCTTTACTCACAAACGTCCAGACGCTGAAAAGTTAGAACGCGTAGAACCTATTTTGGACCACAAACAAGCACTTAAAATTTTGCTTGATATTTTAATTGATGCAGAATACGGCGTAATCGCATCTATGGATGAAATTGATGCTGTTGGCCATCGTGTGGTTCATGGTGCTGAAAAGTTTGCTGACTCCGTGTTAATTACACCTGCTGTTATGGAAGCATTACAGGAATGTGCTAAAATTGCACCTCTTCATAACCCACCAAATATTCAAGGTATCGAAGCATGCGAAGCAATTATGCCAAGCGTGCCACAAGTTGCTGTTTTTGATACAGCATTCCATCAGACAATGCCTGCAGAAGCATTCCTTTATGGTTTGCCTTATGAAGCATACACTGAATTAGGTGTTCGTCGTTATGGTTTCCATGGTACTAGCCATAAATATGTATCCCAACGTGTAGCTGAATTAATGGGTAAACACATGAGTGATTTACGTATTATTTCTTGTCACCTTGGCAATGGTTCCAGTGTGGCGGCCATCAAAGCTGGTCGTTCTATCGACACTTCCATGGGCTTCACTCCATTATCTGGTTTAATCATGGGTACTCGTTGTGGTGATATTGACCCAGCTATCGTACCATTCTTGATGGATAAATGGGATATGACATACCATGAAATCGACGCTATTATGAATAAAAAATCTGGCGTATTCGGTATTTCTGGTGTATCCAATGACTTCCGTGTTATTGAAGAAGCTGCTGAAGAAGGCAACAAACGTGCTCAATTAGCTCTTGATATGTTCCATTACAAAGTTCGTTCCACTATTGGTGCGTACGCAGCTGTTATGGGCGGTGTAGATGCTATCGTATTTACTGCTGGTATCGGTGAAAATGGTATCGGTAACCGCGATGCTATCTGTAATGGTCTTGAATACCTTGGCACTCGTCTTGACCGTGAACGCAACAATGTTCGTGGTAAAGAAACTGAAATTAGCGTAGAAGGCTCCAAAGTAAAAATCTTCGTAGTACCTACTAACGAAGAAATTATGATTGCTCGTGATACAAAACGTATTACAGCTAGCCTTGTAATGAAAAACTGGTAATTACATATTCGTGTGAACGAAATATAACACAGGCGCGCAGTACCTTTGTAGGTACTGCGCGTTGTAGTTTACAAGCTAATAGGGGGTAAAGATAACTGATGAAATTATATTTAGCATCTGGCTCACCACGGCGCCGTGAATTATTAGACCAAGTAGGGATTCCCTTTACGGTCGTTAAGAGTACTTATGAAGAGCATAATGAACAATATGAGTCGCCCTATGAATTAGTGGAACAACAGGCTCTAGGGAAGGCATTAGCTGCTGTTATACCAGCAGTTACTAGTAATGAAGGTTATGTTGTATTAGGGGCAGATACGATTGTGGTTCATAAGCAACATAAATTGGGGAAGCCCGTTGATTCTGCTGAGGCCACCGCTATGTTAGAAGAATTGTCTGGTGATTTTCATGAGGTGGTTACGGGCGTTGCTCTTTGCAAGTATGATCATGTTGGGCAGTTGGTGTCACAAGCAATCTTTCATGTGCGAACGAAGGTGTATTTCTTTGAATTAACCAAGTCAGAGATTGCAGCTTATGTTGCTACTGGAGAACCCCTTGATAAAGCGGGGGCGTATGGTATTCAAGGTCAAGGGGCATACTTGGTAAAAAGTATTGAAGGATCATATACGAATGTGGTAGGCTTGCCTGTTGAAGTGGTGGCTAGAAAGTTAAACGAATTATAGGCATAGGGATTAAATCGTTTATTAGGGAGATGGTATACGGTGAGTGGCGTAATAACTGGTTGTGTACGGGAGTGGCAACCTTGGCAACAACCGAGAGAAAAGTTTTTAAAAATGGGGCCTCATAATGTAAGTATAGAGGAATTATTGGCTATTTTATTGCGTACAGGACGACGGGGGACTTCGGTGCTTGAATTAGCCAAAGAGGTTTTGAATACAGTTCAGCATGGTGCTTACGGCCTTAATGAAATTACTGTAGAAGGGCTTCAAACGATTAAAGGCATAGGTTGTGATAAGGCCGTTACAGTGTGTGCCGCTATTGAATTGGGACGGCGTTTAGGACAATTAAAAGTAAAACAAACGTATGAAGATTTTAGTAATCCTAAAGCGGTAGCTATGTATGTAATGGAACGCTTGCGTTACGAAAAAGAAGAGCATGTGTGTGCGGCGTTTTTGAATTGTAAAAATAAGTTAATTACGCTTGCTACCATTTCTATAGGTGGTTTAACTGGGAGTTTGGCGGAGCAGCGCACGGTGTTTCGCCAAGCTTTGCAGGCTAATGCGGCAAGTTTGATATTAATTCACAATCATCCGTCAGGAGAGGCAACACCTAGTGCGGATGATGTAGCGATTACCAAAGTATTTATTGAAGCCGGTTTAGTAATGGGAATTCCTGTATTGGATCATATAATTATTGGTGATGGCATCTATACAAGCTTGTGTGAAAAAGAACTATTATAAGGGAAGAACTCCGTGGTCGTCGGTTGATTTATCCTTACGGGCAATAGTATAATTAAGAGATGAGTTAAGTAAGGAGACTAAGCAGATGATTCGTATATTTTCGTCATTAGGACGAGACTTAGGTATAGATATAGGCACAGTGAATACGCATATCCATGTACAGGGGCGTGGTGTCGTTTTATCGGAGCCATCCTTAGTGGCTACCGATACTAAGCAAGAAGGTATTGTAGCCGTAGGGGCTGATGCAGAACGCTTGTTATTGCGCACCCCTGATATGCTTGATGAAATGAGACCTTTGCGAGATGGCTTCATCGTTGACTATCGTGTTATGTTGACTATGTTGCGTCATTTTATGAATAAAGCATCTCGTACTGTAGGGCGGACGCGCGTTATTATGGCCGTTCCCTGTGGTATTACCGATGTGGAAAAACGGGCTATGACGGATGCTATTATTCAAGCAGGAGCTCGTGAAGCATATTTGTTAGAAGCGCCTGTGGCCGCTGCTTTGGGCTGTCATTTGCCTGTGTTTGAGGCTTGTGGTAGTATGGCTGTTGATATTGGTGGGGGTACGACGGATATTGGCGTTATGGCCTTGGGTGGTAAGGTAATTGCTCATTCTGCCCGTATTGGTGGTCATGATTTTAATGAAAGTATTTTACAATATATTAAAAATACCTTTTCTGTTATGGTGGCTGTGGAAACGGTAGAAGAAATTAAATTAGAGTTAGGTACAGCCTTGCCACCACAGGAAGAGGCTGAGCTGTCCTTTTTAGGACGAGATATTGCTAATGGTCTTATGAAGCGGATTATAATTCGCAAGTCAGAAGTATATCAAGTGATGCAGGAAACGTTACAACGTATTGTAGATGAGATTAAGTCTGTAGTGGAACAAACGCCTCCAGAATTGGCGGCAGATATTATGGAACGAGGTATGATTTTAACTGGTGCTACAGCCCTTATGGAAGGGCTGGGGCAACGCTTGAGTGAAGAATTGGGCATTCCCGTGCAAGTGCCAGCAGAACCAGGGTTTGCTGTAGCTGTAGGGCTAGGCGAAGCCTCTAAAGAATTTGCTCGTATGGAACGCTTTATTATTGCCTCTAAAAATCGGAAAGGAAGGGCCTAATGTTTTCATCAGAACGACGGTTAATCGTTATGGTAGGGCTTTGCTGTTTGTTTTTAGCCCTCTTAGGGTATGCTTGGAAACAACGGACGAGCATTCCCTATGTAACCGTGACGTTTGAACGAATTACAACGCCATTTACTTATGGCGCTTCACGTTTTTTAGGATCTATTCACACCGGCATTGCTGTGATTGATACAGCAATTAATGGTACGAAGGAAATGGATACAATTCGTGAAGAAAATGCACAATTACAGCAAAAAGTGACAAATTATGATGAAGTAGTGGCTGAAAATATGCGCCTTCGTCAGTTGTTGTCATTTCAAAATAGCCATCCCCAATTTGATATGGTAGCAGCTGCCGTAGTAACTCGTGATGTTGGTACTTGGACGAATACCTTTACCATTGATCGAGGCAGTGAAGATGGTCTTACGCCAAATATGGCGGTAGTCATTCCTGGTGGGGTTGTGGGTTTTATCAGTGATGTATATACCCATTCTGCTCGTGTACAGACGGTTCTTGACCCTCGTACAGCTATTGGGGTTATTGTACAACGACCTGAATCTCGAGTAGCGTCTATTGTTAAAGGCAATGGTAGTAATCCTGATGAGCCGTTATTGGTTAATGTAGCTCGTGATGGCGACGTATTAAATGGCGATACTTTGATTACTTCAGGCTATGGTGGCATTTATCCAAAAGGTCTTTTAGTAGGTCATGTAGCACGAATTGACAATGACTCCGAAGGTTTTGTTAAGAATGCAGTCGTACAATTGTCGGCAGATTTACGAAATGTAGAAGAAGTCTTTGTTATTCTTCGTTCTCGAGAAGGTGAGCTAGATAAGCCTAGTTTAACGCCTAAATTGGTACCGCAAACACAGCGTGACCAAGTAGAAGGTGTCAAAGGAGCGACGAAACAATGAGAACTATGATTTATATACTCATGGGGATTTTTACGTTTCTCATCCAAGCGAGTGTATTGCCTGTCCTATTTAGACAAGGGTGGATACCTAATTTAATTTTAGTATGGGTCATTGTCTTGGCCTTACTTAGAGGGCGCCGTATTGGTTTGATGGCGGCTATTGTAGGGGGCTTAGTGCATGATATATTAATATCCAATGCGTTTGGTCTTCACTTTTTCCCGTATATTGCGGTGGCCTATTTTATCAGTATCTGGTCACATAGTGTATATGAGGAACAATGGTATGTGACCTTTGCTTGGGTTTCAGTAGCTACTGTTGTTGATATGTTAGTGCGTATTGGTATGCTCTGGTTAGGGCGTGAAGATATTTTGATAGGCACATATATTTGGCATCACATCTGGCCTGTATGGTGGCTTAATGGCTTAATAGGCATTATGGTGCATGAAATTCTCTGGTATATGGAAGAGAAGGACGAATATATTTGGTAGTACATCAGTGTAAAATATTAGTGAGGAGGCATCGGCGTGCTTGAAGCATTATATAAAAAGAATAAAAAAGGCCGTTTTGATGCCTTAGTATATATAGTAATGGCAATTTTTGTCATTTTAGTAATTCGCTTGTTTTATCTTCAGATTATGGATGGTGAATACTATCATACGAAGGCAGAAGGGAATCGCTTGCGCATGGTTTCCGTTACTGCGGCGCGTGGGGTTATGTATGATCGAAATGGGCAAATTGTAGCGGGCTCTCGTCCGGCATATACTGTGTCTATTGTGCCAACTGGCAAAGATATTGACCCTGCGGAATTACA
The DNA here is from genome assembly GCF_943192895.1 of Veillonella intestinalis. Classification (NCBI taxonomy): domain Bacteria; kingdom Bacillati; phylum Bacillota; class Negativicutes; order Veillonellales; family Veillonellaceae; genus Veillonella; species Veillonella intestinalis. The sequence continues at coordinate 56,595 of NZ_CALPCB010000009.1, forward strand.
GCGTTTGGCTACGATACTAAATATTAAGCCAGAAACCATTCAAAATAAGATTGCCACTCATAAAGGGGGCTACGAACCAATTCGTTTAGCTACGGATATTACGATGGACCGTGTGACCATGATTGAAGAACATCGTCATGAGTTACCTGGTGTGTCTATTGAAGTAGAACCGTTGCGCTATTATCCTTATGATTCTTTGGCTTCACAACTTTTTGGCTATGTAGGGGAAGTAAGTGAAGAAGAATTAAATGAGATTAAGGCAGAAAATCCTGAAACATCAGTCGGTCCTGGTACGATTTTGGGCCGTTCTGGTTTGGAAAAAATGTATGACGATGTATTACGTGGTACCGATGGGGGCAAGCAAGTTGAAGTTGATGCCACTGGTCGTCCTGTAGCTGAAGTGGGTCGTAAAGATACAATTCCTGGTCGTGATATTCATTTAACAATAGACTTAGCCTTACAAAAGGCAGCTGAAAAAGCAGTTACGGATCAATTAAATTCGTTACGAGCGCAAGGCATTCCAGCTCGCGGGGCTGCTGTAGTTGCTATGGACCCTAATACGGGCGCTGTATTGGCTATGGTGAGTGCACCAGGTTTTAATCCCAACTGGTTTGCTAGAGGGATTACATCGGCTCAATGGAATCAGTTAAATACAGATCCTAATCATCCCTTTGATAATAAGGTAATTTCTGGCGAATATCCCCCTGGATCACCTTTTAAAATTGTTACGGGGGCAGCTGCCTTAGAGTTAAAAAAGGTTACGCCTGATGAGATGATCTTTGACAGTGGTCGCCATTGGTTGATTGATAAACGCAATGCAGAAGGAGAAGCCTTAGGCTGGCTTGACTTTAATACAGCTTTAGCTAAATCAGATAATGTGTATTTCTATGAAATGGGTAATCGTGTAGGCATTGAAGAATTAGACCGCTTTGCTAAGTTATTTGGTCTAGGTGAAAAAACCGGTATTAAATTATATGGTGAGTCTAGCGGTAACTTAGCAAGTCCTGAATATAAACGAAAAGTATTTGATCAAGATTGGTATTTAGGGGAAACCTTTGATGCGGCTATTGGCCAGTCCTTTACATTGGTAACGCCTATTCAGATGGCTGTATTAATGTCAGAAGTGGCTAATGGCGGCATTCGCTATCAACCGTATGTGGTGAGTCGTGTTGATAATAGTGATGGTACGCCAGCAGAAATTTTTGGCCCTAAGAAAATTGGGGTGTTACAAGTTTCAAAAACAGTCATGGATTTAATTCGCAATGGCTTACGTGACGTTACGGCTGAAGGTGGTACGGCGGGGTCTTTATTTAAAGGTTGGCCGATTGAAATCGCTGGTAAAACAGGGACTGCGGAAAACTCGACAGGCCGAGATCATGGTTGGTTCGTGGCGTATGCGCCATATGATAAACCTCGCATTGTAGTCGTAGCTTTGGTAGAACAAGGGAGCTTCGGTGCTGGTTCAGCTGGTCCGATTGTAAAAGATATTTTAGCAGAATATTTCCACATTAATACGGGCAAAGAAGGGGCCAATGGAAATGCTACGACAACGAATGGAGCGACTGCGGGTAGTACGACCACTGGTAGCCAGAATAGTGCTATAAATACGAGTGGTAATGTCGTAAATAGTGGCAATACGACTACGAATATTGATGATACTGTTACAGGTCCTAAAGGGCCGTAACCCATTTTAGAAACATAAGAGAAAGGAGTAGCTATGGGAAAAATTATAGCCATTATGTCAGGTAAGGGCGGTGTAGGTAAAACTACGCTGACTGCTTATATTGGGGCCGCTTTAAATCGTCGTGGCCACCGCGTACTTATTACTGATGCGGATTTTGGCATGCGTGATCTTGACTTAGTGTTAGGTAAGGAAAATGATATTTTCTTTGATGCTATTGATATTTGGAAAGAGTATTGTAATAAGGATAATGCGATTGTGCCATTGCGAGATGGATTTGATTTTTTACCAGCTACTCAAAGTCGTCGCTGGGAAGATGTGGGGCGTAAAGGGTATGGCAAGCTTATTAAGCGAATAGCTAAAGGCTATGACTATGTTATTATTGACGCTCCAGCAGGCATTGGCCGTGGTAATGAAGCTATTTTTAGAGTGGCTGAACAACTACTTTTAGTAGCGGAACCAATGTGGGTATCTTTGCGAGCCGTACAGCGCGTTATGCAATTATGTCATGAAGAACGTCTATTTAACTATGGCTTAGTGTTAAATAATGTTGGGCGTAGTGATGCGGCTGTGTCAGTGGATGAAGCGTTACAAAACTTGCAGGTTGAAAATTTAGCCACAATCTTACCACATAGCGCTAATATTTTGGCATGGTCTCAAGCAGGCGTACTTCATGAGGAATGTGATGAAGCTATGGATGTAATGATGGATCCTTTGGTAGCGTATATCGAGACTGATACAGCTTGGGAAGAGGCTGATGTATTAGCTCATTGGCAATCCTTAACATCTGACGTAGTAGATACCACTACTGCTGAAGCTAGCAAGAAAGGTACAGAGAAAGTAACAAAGAAAGAAAACGAGTTACTGGCAACGGCAGAGTCTGTTTCTGACGAAACTAATAATAAAACAGCCGTTGTTGAGCCAATAGCAGCTATTTCTCATGTAACAGCGGATGATGACCTTGATACAGCTAAGGAACCAGCGGTAGATACTCAAGTTATAGATATTCAAGTTATAGATGATAAAAACTTAGATACGCAGCCTGTGGAGAGTGCTGTTGTGGAGCAAGAACAAACAGAAGAGGTGCCTAAGAAAATGAGTTTTGGCTCTCTTTTAAAACGTCGTTTTACGAGTTTTTGGACTCGTGGCGGGCGTTTGCGCTAGGAGGTAATTATGTGGCATAAAATCTGGCGCGAATGGGATTGGACTATCGTCATTTGCACAGTGCTACTCATTGGTGTAGGCTTAGTCATTATTGGCAGTGCTACCCATGTGAATCGCGAAGGTTTAAATTTTACAGATTTAGTAAGTAAGCAAATTTTATTTTTCTTTATTAATGCAGTAGTTGTTGTATTAATGCAGTGGTTTGATTATCGTCGTTTGCGTTCTTGGGGGCGACCTTTATATTTTATTACTATCGTATTGCTGTTAGCCGTTATGTTTATTGGTACGTCTGCCTTAGGGGCACAGCGGTGGATTCAAATTGGGCCGATTACCATTCAGCCTTCAGAGTTTACAAAGCTACTTATGATTATTAGTATGGCTAAAATGATGGAAAGTCGTGTCAATCAGTTGAATACATTTCGTTCATTAGTGCCCATTGTATTATTTGTTGGTATTCCGGCTTTACTTGTATTTAAACAGCCTGACTTAGGAACGTCTTTGGTATATTTGGCTATTCTTTGTGGCATGCTCTTTGTGGGTGGCGTACGCATGCGATTAGTGCAAATTATTGTAGGCGTAGCCGTTATATTAGCGCCTTTAGGATGGTTTGTTTTAAAAGAATATCAGCAACAACGTATTCTCGTATTTTTAAATCCAAATATCGATCCTTTCGGCGCAGGGTATCACATTATTCAGTCTAAAATTGCCATTGGTTCTGGTATGATTTTAGGGAAGGGTCTATTTGAAGGAACTCAAAGTCAGTTAAACTTCTTGCCGGAAAATCATACAGACTTTATTTTCTCTGTTATTGGTGAAGAATTAGGTTTTGTAGGCTGTGTTATTGTGTTGATTTTACTATTTACTCTGATTTATCGGAGTATTGTTATAGCGCGGAGTGCTAATGATACCTTTGGTATGTTGTTAGCTACGGGTATTGGCTCTATGCTAGTGTTTCAGGTATTAGTTAATATTGGTATGACTACGGGGATTATGCCGGTTACAGGGATTCCATTACCTTTCATTAGTTATGGTGTTAGTGCCCTTACAACAAATATGATTAGTGTTGGTTTGCTATTAAATATTGCTATGCATCGTAAGAAATTGATGTTCTAACCTAAATATTTGGCGAACCTAAAATTTATATTGTATAATAAAAATCTGTAACATAAATATATCGAATGTTCTAGATGTTAAAATAGAGTTTGAATCGGAGGTCCTATGGTACAATTAGATGCTAGCTGGTTGCAGCATGTGCAGAAACCAGCCCGCTATACTGGCGGTGAATGGAATAGTGTTGTGAAAGATCACAAAGACATGGACGTTACTATGTGCTTTGGTTTTCCAGATGTGTACGAAGTGGCCATGAGTCACTTGGGAATTAAAATTTTATATTCCTTGCTTAATGAATTGCCTTATGTGGCAGCTGAGCGTGTATGTGCTCCTTGGCATGACATGGAAGAAGAAATGCGTAAGCGCGAAATTCCTTTGTTTTCCTTAGAAACGAAAACACCAGTTAAGGATTTTGATTTTCTAGCCTTTACATTGCAATATGAGATGAGTTATACCAATATCTTGAATATGTTGGATTTAGGTGGCATTCCGTTCTACAGTAAGGATCGAGATTTATCTTTCCCTTTAATTACGGCGGGTGGTCCTTGTGCTTATAATGTAGAACCTATTGCTGATTTTGTCGATATTGTAAACTTAGGCGAATCAGAAGAACATATTGTAGAAATGGTGGAATTATATCGTCAAGAAAAAGCGGCTGGTTTCCCAGGCGGTAAAGAAGGGCTACTTCGTAAAATGGCGCAAATTCCTGGCAACTATGTGCCATCCTTATATGAGCCACAATATACAGCTAAAGGCGACTTCAAAGGTATGAAAGTATTAGCTGAAGAAGCGCCAGCAGTGGTACAAAAACGCATTATTGAAGATATGGATAATTGCCATTATCCGACTAAACCAGTGGTGCCATATATTGATGTAGTTCATGATCGAGCTGTTTTGGAATTATTCCGTGGCTGTACGCGTGGCTGTCGTTTCTGTCAGGCTGGTATGTTATACCGTCCTGTTCGTGAGCGTTCACCTGAAAAATTAGTACAATTAGCCAAAGAAATTATTGCCAATACAGGCTATAATGAGATTTCCTTAATGTCGTTAAGTTCCGCTGACTATTCAAAATTACCTGAATTAGTAGACATGTTAATGGAAGAATTTAAAGATAAGCAAGTAAGTGTAAGTTTACCGTCATTGCGCATAGATGCCTTTTCCATTGATATTGCTAAGAAGGTACAACAAGTGCGTAAAAGTGGTTTGACCTTTGCCCCAGAAGCAGGTTCACAGCGTATGCGTGACGTGATTAATAAAGGGGTTAGTGAAGAGGACTTGATAGCGGCTTGTACAAATGCGTTTAAATCAGGGTGGAATACGGTTAAATTGTATTTCATGATGGGCTTGCCGACTGAAAAGGACGAAGATGTGGCAGGTATTGCTGATTTGGCGTATAAAGTATTGGATTTACATCGTGAAATTACTGGTAAACGCAATGGTAAAGTAACTGTGAGTGTGTCTTTCTTTGTACCAAAAAGTCATTCCCCATATCAATGGTATGGTCAGCAATCGGTGGAAGAAATTCATCGCAAACAGCAATATTTAAAGACTTTGATTAATAACCGCAATATTTCCTATCATTATCATGATGGGGCAACTGGCTATATGGAAGCTGTTTTTGCTCGTGGTGATCGTCGTTTGAGTAAAACCTTAATCGAAGCGTGGAAATTAGGTTGTAAATTTGATGGCTGGACAGAGTTTTTCTCTATTGATAAATGGATGGAAGCCTTCAAAAATACAGGTATCGATCCTGATTATTATGCCCGCCGTGACCGTGACTTTGATGAGCCATTACCTTGGGATCATCTAGATGATACGGTATCTAAGAAATATCTTAAATTGGAATGGGACCGTGCTGTGGAAGCTTCTTTAACTCGAGATTGCCGTCGTTTACCATGCAATGGCTGTAATGTATGTCCGGAGTTAAATACGGCAATTGTTGATTATCAGGAGGGTGGACGCGTTGAAAAAGTTACGTTTGGCCTTAAGTAAGGGCGAAGATATGCGATTTTTATCGCATTTAGATTATGCGCAAGCTGTGGAACGTATGATTCGACGTGCGGCTATTAAAATGGCTTACTCGGAAGGGTTTAACCCTCATATGAAAATCAGTTTTTCATCAGCTTTAGCGCTTGGAATCACAGCAGATGTTGAATACTTAGATATGGATATCATTGAGGATTTGACTGTAGCTGACGTTAAGGAACGCTTAAATCAGGTGGCGCCACCAGGTTTGCAAGTCCTTGATGGTCGTGAAATGCCAGATAGAGTAAAAAAACTAATGGCTATTTGTAATTATGCGGTATATGAAGTATCTGGGCCGGTAACAGCTGAAGCTGATTGGGCTAGTTTATTACAACCGTTTAATGAAGCTACTGAAATTGCTTATGAAAAGGTAACTCCTAAAAAGACACGGACAATTGATGTAAAACATTTTGTAAAAGAGCCAATAACCGCTCGTGTTGAAGGAGACCGTGTTATTTTAACAATGGGGATTGGCATTTATCCTGAAGGTACTATGAAACCAGGGGATGTGTGGCAATTGGGGCGTGAAAAATATGGTTGGCCAGTTACGGATGGTTATTCCATTCATCGGCAGACTATTATGGTTGAACGAGACGGACAATTAATTTCGCCTTTAGAGGTAACTGTATAGTTATCGTAACCTTAAGTTACTAAGGTATCGGCCTATAATTTTAAGTATCTAAGTTATAGGCCTAGATTACTAAGCATATAAGTTGTAGACTTAGATCACTAAGCATATAAGTTGTAGATTTAGCTCACTAAGCATCTAAGTTGTAGACCTAGTTCACTAAGCATATAAGTTGTAAAACTAATAGATGTCCTAAGTATATAAAGAAAGGAGTTTGTCATGAAACGAATTGTAGCCAATGTTATGGCTGAAGAAATTCGTATGGTTTTGTTAGATGAAGCTAATCAGCTCGTCGATACAGCGTTTCACAGACCCAGTCGTGAAGAAACGATTAACCATATCTACAAAGGGGTAGTGCGCAATGTATTACCTGGCATGTCGGCTGCATTCGTTGACATTGGACTTAAACAGAATGCGTACTTAAATTTAAAACAAGGGAAGCAGACTAAATCCATGGGCAAACTCCATGTAGGACAGACTGTGTTAGTGCAAGTTGTCAAAGAGGAAATGCTTGGTAAAGGAGCACGCGTTAGTGCTGATGTTAGTTTAGCAGGGCGATTCATGGTTTTGTTGCCTTATTCAGATGGGCTACATATTTCAAAACGTATTACTGATGATGAGCTTCGCGCTAAGTTAGCAGAGTTGGCAGCGCCATATTTAGCTCGTGGCTGTGGCTTTATTTTGCGTACGGCAGCAGCCACAGCATCGTCTGACGCCTTGCAAGGGGATATGGAATTTTTGTGGAGTACGTGGACTCAATTACAAAATCGCTATAAAGTAGCTAAAGGTGGCACTGAATTATATAGTGATGCGGACTTTTGGTTTCGCTTAATTCGTGAATATTTGAGTCGTGATGTGGGCGAAATCATCGTGGATGATGTAGGGGCGTATGAGCATTTACGTGATTTGTTGCAAGTTACTAATATGTTATCTACAGTGAATTTAAAACTTCATGAAGGGGCAGAGCCTGTATTTAAAGAGTGGCAAATTGAAAGTCAATTGGATACGTTACTGAATTCACGTATTGATTTGCCATCAGGTGGCTTTTTAAAAATTGATACGACGGAAGCTTTAACGGTTATTGATGTAAACTCTGGACATTATACGGGGCGTTCGGGAACGGCTAGTGAGGTTGCGTTGGAAGTGAATCGGGAAGCGGCTCAAATGATTGCCCGTCAGTTACGTCTGCGTGATATTGGTGGCATTATTGTTTGTGATTTTATTGATTTACCAAAAAAAGCGCAGCGTGAAGAGTTAGTAGCATATTTGACTGAATTAGTTCGCAAGGATCCTATTAAAACAGTAGTGTGTGGCATTACATCACTAGGTTTAGTTGAATTAACACGCAAACGTGAGCGACAAGGTTTACAGTCTATTTTATTTGATGGTTGTTCACAATGTGGCGGTACAGGGCAATTACTATCGGCTGAAACGGTGTATTTGCAGATTATTCGTCGTTTACGAGAATTATATCGAAGTGGGCGTTTAAAATCTGATTTGCTAATTGAAGTGAATGAAGAAGTAGGACGCTATTTTACAAAGGCTGTACTTACGCAGTTAGAAGTTGAATGCAAGCGTTCCATTCGCTTAGAGGTGCAAGCGTCTATGAATCGAGAAGCCTATTCCTTATTGGCGGTAGGTGAAAATTAGAAAGACTTAAGTTGCTAAGTCTTTCTTTTTTTTATATAATATATAGGTTATTAATTTTACTAGAAGCTTTGAACGAATACAGTGCTATAGTATTATCGTATTATTGCGTTATAGTATTGCCGTATTGTATTTTTAGTGACGTTTGTCGGTACTGCCATAAATAAAACTGCCCTACCATTAGAGAGGATGTTCGTGTATGTCGATTTGGGAACTGTCTTTAATTGCTATAAGTTTAGCAATGGATGCTTTTGCAGTAGCTGTTGCTAAAGGCCCTTGTATGTCTGATCGGGAAATAGTTAAAAAAATAGGAATGCCCTTTTTATTTGGTGTATTCCAAATGCTTATGCCCATTATAGGTTGGTTCATTGGGGCCCAATTGGCGAGTAAAATCGATGCTTACGATCATTGGATTATATTTGGACTCTTAGCATATTTGGGGATTAATATGATACGCAATAGTAAAAAGGTTGAATATGGTGAAGATGAATTAATTATTTGCCAACTCTTAACTTGGCGTGAAGTCTTTGTATTAGCCATAGCTACGAGTATTGACGCTTTAGCGATTGGTTTGACGCTAGCTTTTTTTGATATTAATATATTGGCCGCTACGGGGCTGATTGGTATTGTAGCTTTTATTTTATCCTTGGCTGGCGTATACTTAGGGCAACAGTTGAAAAAGATTTTTGCTGGTAAGGCTGAAGTTGTAGGTGGGGTTGTATTAGTTCTTATTGGCTTGAAAATTTTATTACAGCATTTACAAATTATTTAGGCTATGAATAATAGTCTCTAAAAGGGGCTATATCGTATATAACTTGTTAAATACTCGCAGTAAGTAGTTGACTTACTGCGTTTTTTCATGTAAAATAAATTAGTCGTAGTTTGGGTACGCCCAACTATTGCAGCCGCATGGAGAGGTTTGTAAATGTCCCTCATTCCATCAGGCATGAGAGAATACCGTATTCAGCGAGTTCGAAAACAAGGAGGTGTCACAATGTACGCAATCATTAAAACTGGTGGTAAACAATATCGCGTTGCTGAAGGCGATGTAATTACTATCGAAAAATTGGAAGCAGCTGCTGAAGAAACTGTAACGTTTGACGAAGTATTAACTGTAGTTAACGACAGTGATGTTAAAGTAGGCGCTCCACTTGTGGACGGTGCAAAAGTAACAGGTACAGTACTTGAACATGGTAAAGCGAAGAAGATTTTAGTTTTCAAATATAAAGCAAAATCCAACTATCGTCGTCGCCAAGGTCATCGTCAACCATTTACAAAAGTTCGCATTGAATCCATTCAGGCATAAGCTATGATTCGGATTCAAATCAATCGCAATAAGGCACAGCAAATTGTTAAGTGTCATATTAGCGGACATGCTGAGTACGATGAGCATGGCTATGATATTGTTTGTGCTGCTGTATCCGTTTTATCTTGTACGGCTATTTTAGGTTTGCAAGATATTGCGCAACAGGCAGGAACATATAACAATCGTTCCGGTGAATGTACCATTTCTTTAGAAGGGGACATCACTGAAAACGGACAGGCTATATTGGCTACTATGGTTCTTGGACTTCAAGAAATTGCTAGACAGTATAGTGATTTTGTATCACTGAGTGAAACATAGGAGGTGAACGGAATGTTTACTTTTGATTTGCAATTATTTGCACATAAGAAAGGTGTATCCAGTACACGTAATGGTCGCGATAGCGAATCCAAACGTCTTGGCGTTAAATGCCATGATGGTTCCGTTGTAAAAAGCGGTAACATCATCGTTCGTCAACGTGGTACTCATTTCCATCCTGGCACTAATGTAGGTATTGGCAAAGACGATACTTTATTCGCATTAGTTCCTGGTAAAGTTGCTTTCGAACGTGCTGGTCGTTATAACCGTAAAGTTAGCGTATACCCAGTAGAAGCGTAAGTAATTAAAAATCCCTATTAGTTGAGATATCAGCTAATAGGGATTTTTTTATCTCAATCCCAAATTATGCCACCCTTTCTCCACTTTTAATGAAAGGCTGTGGATAAGGGCATTATTTTTTCTTGATGAAATAAGTGGGAGAAGTGTGGTCATACTGTTTGCAACGACCTTTAGAGCTTGTCTCGTAGGAAGTAAAAACAGTATGACCACACTTATTCTTATGTTTATATATGTAAAAATAATGCAGTATCTTGTAGCCTTGCTGTTTTCAAAAGTGGAGAAAAGGTGTATAATTAATACATATTCAAGAGATTCAATATAGTAGAAGCAAAGTGCATAGGTAATATGCTAAACCTGAATAGACTATCGAAATGTAGGTAGTTACTGTAGCTCATATTAGGGAAAGGCGAGCGCACAGGGCTTCGCTATGGTAGAGTAAAGGAGATCAATATGTATGATGTAAAATCCTCCAAGGCGGAAGAGTTTATTAATCACGAAGAGATTTTAGATACCTTAGCATATGCTGAGGCCAATAAGGAAAACCGAGAATTGTTAGATCAAATCTTGGCTAAGGCAGCGACTTACAATGGCCTAAATCATCGTGAAGCGGCAGTTTTATTGGAATGTCCATTGCCTGAGTATAAAGAAAAACTATTTGCGCTGGCAAAAGAAATTAAACAAAAAATTTATGGGGATCGTATCGTTCTATTTGCCCCTTTATATTTATCTAACTATTGCGTAAATGGTTGTGTATACTGCCCATATCATGCTAAAAATCGCAACATTTCACGTAAGAAATTGACACAAGAACAAGTGCGTGAAGAAGTATTGGCGTTAGAAGCTATGGGGCATAAACGCATTGTTATCGAGTCTGGGGAAGACCCAATTAATAATCCATTAGAATACATTTTAGAATGTATTAAGACGATTTACAGCATTAAGAACAAAAATGGTGAAATTCGTCGTGTTAATGTAAATATTGCCGCTTGTGAAGTGGAAGATTATAAGAAGCTTCACGAAGCTGGTATCGGTACTTACACATTATTCCAAGAAACATATAATAAGGAAAACTATGAAGCTCTTCATCCACATGGGCCAAAGAGCAATTATGCGTACCATACGGAAGCCATGGACCGTGCTATGAAAGGCGGTATTGATGATGTGGGGATTGGTGTATTATATGGGCTTGAACATTATCGTTATGACTTTGTTGGCCTTTTAATGCATGCAGAGCATTTGGAAGCTGTATTTGGCGTAGGGCCACATACAATCAGTGTGCCACGTATTTGCCCAGCTGATGATATTGATGTAGATGATTTCAGCAATGCTGTACCAGATGATATTTTTGAAAAAATTGTTGCTTTAATTCGTGTATCTACACCATATACAGGCATGATTATGTCTACGCGTGAAAGCCAACGCATGCGTGAACGTGGCTTAGCCCTTGGTATTTCTCAAATCAGTGGCGGTTCTCGTACGAGCGTTGGGGGCTATAAAGAAGAAGAATTACCAGAAGATAATTCAGCCCAATTTGATACGAGTGATCGTCGTAGTTTAGATGAAATTGTAGATTGGTTGTTAGAACTTGGCTATGTACCAAGTTTCTGCACGGCTTGTTATCGTGCAGGCCGTACGGGTGACCGTTTTATGGCCTTGGCGAAGAGTGGCCAGATTCATAACTGCTGTCAGCCAAATGCGTTGATGACGCTTAATGAATATTTACTAGATTATGCTACTGATGAAACGCGCGCTACAGGTGAAGCTGTTATTGCCGAACAGATTCATAAAATTAAAAATGAAAAAGTAAAAGAAGCCTCTGCTAAGTATATTAAGCAAATGGAACATGGAGAACGTGATTTCCGCTTCTAATAAGTTAGGCTCTTTTCATAGGTAATGGATTAGAATGAGTGATTATAAAATGATAATCACTCATTCTTTTTTTACATTAAAGAATGTTTCTTATTGAGAAAAAGAATAGAAAAGAGTTTAACTTAATTAGTAAATGATGTATAATAAAATATATTGAGAATGATAATACACTATTTTAAACATAGAATTTTTAATATTGAGATTGAAATTCGATACCTGAATATATGAGTGAGACGAGATAGATATGAGACAGAGCAAAGCAAAACGATGGCGCTTAGCTTCAGGTGATGAACAAGTTGAACGAGAGTTAGTTCGTCACTTAGGGGTATACCCTGTAGTGGCTAAGCTATTAGTGAATCGGGGCATCGATACAGTCACTGCTGGACAAGATTTTTTATATGGTACAGTTAATGATTTATTAAATCCATATGATTTAAAAGGCATGGCAGAAGCAGTGCCCTTAATTCAAAAAGCAATTGATGAACAACAACGGATTGTTGTATACGGCGATTATGATGTGGATGGTATTACGGCCACATCTTTAATGTATCGCTTTTTAACACGTTGTGGAGCGAATGTAAGTTATTATATACCGGAGCGACAAAGTGAAGGCTATGGCTTAAATGCAGAAGCGTTAGAGCATATTATCGAGCAAGGCACAGAACTTGTGATTACGGTTGACTGTGGGATTAGCTCTTACGATATTGTTGAAGCCGTTCGTAATCGGTTGACGATGATTATTACAGATCATCATACGGCGCCGCCTGAGATACCTAGAGCGGCGGCTGTTATTAACCATAAGCAACCAGGCTGTTCCTATGGTGATAAAAACTTATCAGGGGTAGGGGTTGCGTTTAAATTGTGCCAAGCTATTTGGCGCGAACGCACCGGTGAAGCCTATTTGGATGATTTAGATATTGTAGCCTTAGGTACGGTTGCCGATGTAGTGCCTTTAGTGGGTGAGAATAGAATTATTGTGCGTGAAGGGCTTAAGAAAATGACTGAGTTGCCTAATTTAGGCATTGCTGCTTTAGTTGAAGTGGCAGGTCTGGGGGGGCGCAAGTTAACCACGGGTCATATTGGTTTTACGTTGGCACCACGATTAAATGCGGCTGGTCGAGTGACGCATGCAACGCGAGCCGTTGAATTATTAGTAACCACTGACCAGACTACGGCTAATTGCATTGCGGAAGAGCTGCAAGCGACTAATCAGGAGCGACAACTCATCGAGCGAGGCATTCATGAGGAAGCTCGTCTTGATGTAATTAATCAAGGTGAGGACGCTCATAAGGTCATTGTTGTAGCTGGTGAAGGGTGGCACCCTGGCGTAATTGGAATTGTAGCCTCTCGGTTAGTAGAGGAGTTTTATCGCCCTACCTTGGTAATTAGTATTCATGATGGCATAGGTAAGGGTTCGTGTCGTAGTATTGACAATTGTAATATTTATGAAGCCTTGAAATCAGCAGAAGATTTATTATTACAATTTGGTGGTCATAAACAAGCGGCCGGCTTTAGTATTGCGGCTGAAAATATTCCTGCTTTACGGCAGCGGTTGTCCGCCTATTGTGAAGCGAATTTAACGAATGAAGATTATGTGCCGATTATCGATATTGATACGCCTTTAGACCCTGCAGAAGTAACAGTGGAATTGGTGGATCAAATTGAAACCCTTGAACCGTATGGTATGGGTAATAGTACACCTGTATTTTCTATTAATCCTATAGCGGTACAAGATGTATTTTTATTAGGTCAACAGAAGAATCATTGTAAGATTATTTTGCAATCTCAAGTAGGCCCTTTAGATGCGATTATCTGGCATGGGGCTGATTATCATAGAGAAGTTTTTCCTGATGAAAAGATAAAAGTGGCTTTTGCTTTACAAAAGAATGAATGGCAAGGTCGTATTTCACCACAATTAATGGTGCAAGATTTAGCTCTTTTAGGGGAACAACGAGCTCATTTAACGGCAGAAGGGTTGCGTGAAATGTATGTTATTGTGCGCAGTGTTTTCCGCAGTGCTACAGCACCCCGTTATATAGTGGAATCAGAAGTGTTGCATCGCCATCCACAGAATCAAACTGAAAAAGAGGCGATGTTAGCGTTAGATGTATTTAAAGAATTAGGAATTTTGCAAGAAGAAACGACAGAGGAAGGCATGGCATTATATCGTTGGTGTCATGTAAAGGAAAAACTAGAACTTATTACTTCCCTGACGTTCTTAAAATATAGTGCTTAAGGAGGTGGGAATATGATTGAAAATGAAGAAGGCAAAGCGCTGGTGGACATGCCAACGTTTAATAAAGAAGTTGAATTAGCCCACCTTATGGAGATTGTTAGGGTTTATTTAGATGAGGCTGAATGTGACCAAATTATGCAGGCTTTTGAGCTGGCTGATAAGGCGCATGCGCCGCAAAAACGAGCGTCTGGCGAGCCGTATATTTTGCATCCTCTAGCAGTCGCTACGATTTTAGCTAATTTACAAATTGATGCGACGACCGTGATTGCAGCTTTGCTTCATGATGTAGTAGAAGATACAGAGGTTACGTTAGAACAAATCGAAGAAGCCTTTGGCAAGGATGTAGCTTTTTTAGTAGATGGAGTTACTAAATTAAATCAATTTCAGTACCATACAAAGGAAGATCAACAGCTAGAAAATTATCGCAAGATGATTTTAGCTATGGCTAAAGATGTGCGTGTAGTGGTTATTAAATTGGGCGATAGACTGCATAATATGCGTACCTTAAAGCATATGCGTAGTGACAAGCAAAAACGAATTGCTCAAGAAACGTTAGAGATTTTTGCACCCTTAGCACATCGTTTAGGTATTTTTAATATTAAATGGGAACTAGAGGATTTATCCTTCCGCTATTTAGAACCTGATAAATACTATGATTTAGTGGAACAGATGCAAGAAAAGCGTCATGTGCGGGAAGAAATCGTTAATGATACGATGGAGCAACTTAAAAAATCCTTAGGTGACGCGAATATTAAAGCGGATGTAAAAGGGCGACCAAAGCATTTTTATAGTATTTATAAAAAGATGAAAAAAGATAATCGCGATTTATCACAAATCTATGATTTGTATGCTGTTCGGGTTATCGTTGATACTATTCCTGATTGTTATGCTGTATTAGGGATTGTTCATAATTTATGGAAACCATTGCCCTATCGTTTCAAAGATTATATTGCCATGCCTAAGTCTAATATGTATCAATCGTTGCATACTACCATTATTGGTACGATGGGCCATTCTGTAGAAATACAGATTCGTACTTGGGATATGCACCGCGTTTCAGAATACGGGGTAGCCGCTCATTGGCGCTATAAAGAAGGTGCCAAGAATGGCGATAAGGACTTTGACCAGAAGGTTGGTTGGTTACGGCAAGTGCTAGAATGGCAAGATGCTAGTAATCCAAAGGAATTAGTAAATGCCTTAAAATTAGATGTATTTTCAGGCGAAGTTTTCGTCTTTACCCCTCGTGGTGATGTTTTAAAATTGCCAAAAGGGGCTGTGCCGTTAGACTTTGCGTATCGTATTCATACAGATGTGGGCCATCGCTGTGTAGGGGCAAAAGTAAATGGCAAAATTGTTTCATTAGATTACACCTTACAAAATGGCGATATTGTTGATATTATTACTTCTAAAAATGGTAAACCTAGTTTAGACTGGCTTAACATTGTAGGCTCTACGGAAAGTAAGAGTAAGATTCGCAATTGGTTTAAGAAAGAAAATAAAGAAGAAAACGTCATTAAAGGTCGTGAGTTACTCGAAAAAGAAGCACGCCGGTTAAATTACGATTGGAAAGAATTAAATAAGCCAGGTCGTCTCGATCAAATTGCGAAAGCTTTAAATGCTGGGAGCGATACTGAACTATTGTCGGCCGTTGGTTATGGCGGAATTCCTGTTAATTCTGTATTGCTACGTTTTGTTGATTTATATAAACGAGAATTAGCCAAAGAAGATAATCGTCGTGATACGATGGCTTTGTTAGAAAAGCTGCGAACTCATGAACCAGTGCGCCGTAAGAGTAGTACGGGTATTCTCGTCAATGGTGAACCAGATGTTATGGTGCGTATGGCACGTTGTTGTAATCCTGTACCAGGCGATGAAGTGGTAGGTTATATTACTCGTGGTCGTGGTGTGTCCGTGCATCGAGCGGATTGTCCGAATATTGGTCATACCCCAGAAGATGTGGACCGCATGATTGAAGTGGCTTGGGACGTAGGTACTCGAGAAACTTTCCATGTAGCTATTGAAATTACGGCTTATGACCGTGGGGGCATGCTTATGGAAATTATGGCCTGCTTGTCGGAGATGAAAATCAACATTGTAAATATCAATGCTAAAGTAGATGATACGAAGAATGCGAATATTAGCTTAGTTATTGAAATTCGTGACGTTTCAGAATTGGATTTTGTTATGACAAAGATTCGTCGTATTCGTGATGTATATTCGGTGCAACGTGCCAATGGAGGTAGCTAATGAGAGCAGTCGTACAACGAGTTAGTGAGGCTGCGGTTACTGTAGCTAATAGAGAAGTAGGCGCTATATCGATGGGTGTGCTCGTCTTATTAGGGGTTGGCAAGGGCGATACAGAAGCAGATGCTAAATATTTGGCTGAAAAGATTGTTAAGCTTCGCATTTTTGAAGATGAGGCGGATAAGATGAATTTATCCCTATTAGATGTGGGGGGCCAATTATTAGCTGTATCACAATTTACTTTGTATGGTGATGTTCGCAAAGGGCGTCGACCTGGTTTTGATCAAGCCGCGCCGCCTGATCAAGCGGAGGCTTTATATGAAGTCTTTATCAACTGCTGTAGAGATTTGGGGGTAACTGTGGGAACCGGTCAATTTCAGACACATATGATGGTGTCCTTAGTGAATGATGGGCCTGTTACCATTTTATTAGATAGTCAAAAACAGTTTTAAAATATTTTTATATGAATAGGTAAGAAAGCCTGTAATGGTATTTCTTAGAGATTTTGGAGAGTGATGCCCATGAAATTATATCGGATGCCTTTAGGGCCTCTAGGGACAAATTGCTATATTTTAGAAGATGAAACTAATCATCATTGTTTTGTTGCCGATCCTGGTGGTGATGGGGAACAATTAGTAGCTGTGCTTAATGAAAAAGGCTTAATTCCTGAAGCAGTACTACTTACCCATGGTCATGGTGATCATATTGGTGGAGTACAAGCTGTAGTTGATGCGTTTCAGGCACCTGTTTATATTCATAAGGGAGACGAAGATTTCCTTACTAATAGTGATTTGAATTTGAGCAGTGCTATGGGCCTTAATGTACAGGTTCACGGGGATATTAAGTTAGTTAAGGAAGATGATGTTATTTTCTTAGGCGACCATAAGTTTACCGTTATTGAAACGCCAGGCCACACCCCAGGTGGGGTATGCTATTATGGCGAAGGGCTTTTATTAGCAGGTGATACTTTGTTTCAGGAGTCCATTGGTCGTACTGACTTCCCACGTAGTAGTTATGATGATTTGATTGAGGCGATTAAAATTAAGCTCTATGCCTTGCCTGATGAAACTGTAGTATATCCAGGTCATGGGCCTGAAACGACTATAGGTCATGAAAAGACCTACAATCCGTTTGTTCGTTAGGCGGTGAAGGGTATGTTTAAAAAATCAACCCAGTATTGGTTACGCGTGGTGTTGATTGTACTGGCGGCCATATTTTTATGGGCCATCATTCCTGTGCTTTGGCCCTTAATTGTATCGTTTATTTTTGCCTTACTATTATTGCCGATTGTGAATGGTATTCAAGATTATATGCGTCATCGTTTAGGTTATACCTGGTTTCCACGATGGCTTGCTATTTTACCAGCCTTTCTATTGGTGGTATTAATTACAGCATTGGTTATTCAATTTATTATTCTACCGTTTATTGTAGAATTTACTCGTTTATTGAATAACTTACCATATTTAATATCGCAATTGATTGTATTATGGCAAAATCTAACCTCCGTCCAGTGGGTGACTTTGCCACCACAAGTTGATGCTATCGTAATGAATACATTAGCTCGTATCAGCGCTTATGGTGTGGAATTAGCTCAACGTGGTATATTTGCAATTTTTTCTATTGCGACCACTATGTTGGAATTCTTATTGGTACCGATTATGACATTTTATTTATTAAAGGATGGGCGCCGTTTAAAAAACAAGGTATTATCTATTTTTGCACCGCCCCATAATCGATATTTATTAGATGTAGTTAACCAGATTCACCGCACTATGGGTGGCTATTTACGAGGTCAGCTTGTATTAGCAACTAATATGTTTTGTATTACTTTAATTGTTACTTATATTTATGATTTGCCATATCCCTTGGTGCTCGCACTATTAGCTGCTATAGCAGAATGGATTCCCATTATTGGGCCGATTGTGAGTGCAGTGCCAGCTATTGTATTGGCATCTTTGGTAGGACCTGCTTTAGTTGTTAAAGTGGTGATTACCTATGCAATTATTCAGTTAATTGACGGACAGATTGTCATGCCTAAAATTATGGGCCATGTTATCAAATTACATCCGTTAGTTATATTAACCGTCATTTTTGTAGGTGGTTATTTTTATGGCATCATCGGTATGATGACGGCTGTGCCACTTACAGCAATGCTACAAATTGTGCTAACAAAGCTTTGGTATTTTAATTCGTTTTACAAAAAGGATGGGACTGTATGAACACGACATTAGAAAAATTAAAAGAACGTATCAAAGACAAAAAGTATAAATTGACAACCCAGCGTCAAACAATTCTTCAAGCTTTTATTGATGCGGAAGAAAAGCATCTCTGTGCTGAAGATGTGTATGTGTTGGTAAAGGCTGTAGCGCCTGATATTGGCTTAGCTACTATTTATCGCACCTTAGATTTATTTACCGAGCTTGATTTATTAAAACGCTTAGATTTTGGCGATGGCCGTAATCGTTATGAATTAAATGATGAAGAATTTGCTCATTTCCACCATCATTTGATTTGTGTAAAATGTGGTTGCGTTAAAGAATTTGAAGATGATATGTTAGAAACATTAGAATCGATTATTGCTAAAAAGCTTAACTTTAAAACCATTGACCATCAGTTGAAAGTGTATGGGTACTGTGGTGATTGCCAAGAAAAAATGAAAGCAGAAGAGGAAGCTGAGGCTGCTCAAAAAGGTGAATAAGTTAACCTATACCTATAGTGGCCCTTTACCGTTAGGTAGTGTAGTCGCCCATTATTGTGGGGCAGCGGGCTTAACTACTTGTAAAGAAGGGCCTGCTTGGATTTTAAAAGGCGATGAAACGGCCAATCAGTATACCTTAGCTGTTTATTATGATGGCGAGTTACAAACGACCTTTAGTGGCTCTCATACAAATGAAGGACGCCTACAAATTGGTGGTCAGTTATTGCGTCTATTACGGACTCATCAAGGCTTAGCACCTTTAGGTGATTGGGGTACTTTAGTGGGCGTTAGACCGACTAAGTTATTTCATAAGCTTTGGGATCAATTGGGAAGCGCGGAAGCTGCCGTAAATCGCTTGCGTAAGCAATATGAGGTGACGGAAGCAAAGATTGCCTTATTAGAACAAGTGGCTACCTTGCAACGACCTTATGTGGCACCAACGGACAGGGCGGATCGATTAATTAGTGTATATGGTGGTATTCCGTTTTGCCAGACTCATTGTACGTATTGTTCATTTCCTTATGGTCTGATTCAAGATTATAAACGAGTGTCACAATTTGTAGAGGCCTTTGCAACCGATAGTGAACATTTGCAAACGGTACTACAGGACTATGACTTACAGTTAGGAACGATTTATTTAGGGGGCGGTACGCCCACTAGTTTAAATGAAGCTGATTTTGAAACTGTCGTTGCGGCATTAGCTAAATTACGAGAGTATGGGCAATCGGGGGCGGACTTAGAATTTACCGTAGAAGCAGGACGTCCTGATTCAGTAACGCCTTATAAATTACAAACTATGGCGCGATGGGGTGTTAATCGCATTAGCATTAATCCACAAAGTATGCAAGACTCTATTTTAAAAGCTATTGGCCGTGGACATACAGCGCAAGCGATTAAAGAATTGTATGACTATGTTCGTAAACATACATCCTTTCAGGTGAATATGGACTTTATTGCGGGCTTACCGTATCAAAACGAAACGCATATGATAGAAAATATGGATTATGTTTGTCAGGTCATGCCTGAAAATGTTACAATTCATACATTGGCGTTAAAGCGGGGCAGTCCTTTGTATGAAGGGGTAGGGCGTGAAGCTATGCCTGAGGAAAAGGCCGTACAAGCTATGGTGGCATATTGTAAAGAACGCTTAGAAGCCGCTGGTTATGTACCGTATTATGTATATCGTCAACAATATATGACGAGTCAAACTGAAAATATTGGCTATACCTTACCTGGAAAAGTCTGTGAATATAATATACGGATTATGGAAGAACGGCAGAGTATATTGTCAGTAGGACCTGGGAGCTCCTCTAAATGGATGCGAGCCCCTGAATATCGACAATTACAACAGCATATGCCAAAAGATGTATCTGTATATATTGATACATTATCTACTTTACTAGACAAGCGAAGTCAATTATGTAAACAATTTTGGGAGGGATAATCATGGGAATTCAAAAGCCAAGAGGCACACAGGATTTATTGCCTAATGTGATTGGTAATTGGCGCTATGTGGAAGATCGAATTCGTCGCATTTGTAAAGCCTATGGCTTTGATGAAGTGCGTACACCGATTTTCGAAGAAACTGGTCTCTTTTTACGAGGCATTGGTGAAACCACTGACGTAGTACAAAAGGAAATGTATTCCTTCCCTACAGGGGATAAAAAAGAACAGACCTATACCTTGCGTCCAGAAAATACAGCATCAGCTGTACGTGCTTATTTAGAAAATAAAGTATATGGTCAAGAGAATCTAACAAAATGGTTCTATATTGGACCTATGTTCCGCCACGATAAACCACAAGCTGGTCGTTATCGTCAATTCCATCAATTTGGGGTGGAAGTGTTGGGTACGCAAGCACCATCAACAGATGCTGAAGTTATTTTAATGGTGTTACAACTATTTAAAGATTTTGGCTTACAAGATTTAAGTGTACAAGTAAACTCTGTAGGTTGTCCGAATTGCCGTCCAGCCTATCGTGACAAATTAATTGCTTTCTTTGAACCAAAGAAAGAAGAATTATGTGAAGATTGTCAATCTCGCTTATATAAAAATCCATTGCGCATTTTAGATTGCAAGGAAGAAACTTGTAAAGCCTTATCCGTAGGGGCTCCTGAAATCCATGAAAATCTTTGCGATGAGTGTGCTGATCATTTCACACAATTACAGAAATTCTTGACTGCCGCTGAGGTAAATTATGTAGTAAATCCTCGCTTAGTACGTGGTTTAGATTACTATACTAAAACAGCATTTGAAGTGCAGTACGCTCCATTAGGATCTCAAAGTGCTGTAGCTGGTGGTGGCCGTTATGATGGCTTAGTAGAAGAATTAGATGGGCCACATACGCCAGCAGTAGGGTTTGCCATGGGCATTGAACGTTTACTATTAGCCCTTGAAAAGCAAGGTTTATTGCCAGCGGAAACAGTGGATCCATCTGTATTTGTAGTGGCTTTAGGTGAAGCGGCTCAAGTAGAAGGGTTTAAAATGGTAAATGCCTTACATCAAGCCTATATTACGGCGGCTATGGATGGCGAAGGAAAAAGCATGAAAAGTCAGTTAAAACATGCTAACAAAATTAATGCAAAATATGTTATTATAGTGGGTGATGATGAATTAGCTCGTGGTGAAGCCATTATCCGTGATATGGAAAGCAGCGAGCAAGAAACCGTGTCGTTATCAGATGTAGTGGCACGAGTAACTTCACTAGTGAAAGGATGACAATAATGGAAACAATGAAGGGATTGCACCGTACCCATGGTTGCGGTACTATCAGCGAAGAACAAGTAGGCAAGGAGGTTGTTCTTTGCGGTTGGGTAGAACGCCGTCGTGACCATGGTGGGTTAATCTTTATTGATTTGCGTGACCGCTCTGGCGTAGTTCAGATCGTAGCGTCTCCAGATCATAATTTAGAATCATTCCACAAAGCAGAGGATGTACGTAGTGAATATGTACTTTGCGTACGTGGTAAAATTACTGAGCGTGATGCAGAAGCTATCAATCCAAATTTAGCAACTGGTCGTTATGAAATGTATTGCGAAGAACTTCGCGTATTAAATGCATCGAAAACACCACCATTCTATATTCAAGACAACATTGATGTAGATGAAAATATTCGCTTAAAATATCGCTATTTGGATCTTCGTCGTCCAGAAATGCAACGCAATTTAATTTTGCGTCACCGTGTAACAAAAGCAATGCGTGATTTCCTTGATTCTCGTGATTTTCTTGAAATTGAAACACCAATGCTTACTAAGAGTACACCAGAAGGGGCTCGTGACTATTTAGTACCTTCCCGTGTAAATGCAGGTACTTTCTATGCCTTGCCACAGTCTCCACAGATTTTTAAGCAAATCTTGATGGTAGCTGGTTATGAAAAATATTTCCAAATTGCTCGTTGTTTCCGTGATGAAGATTTACGTGCAGACCGTCAGCCTGAATTTACTCAGCTCGACTTAGAAATGAGCTTCATTGATCAAGAACAGATTTTAGCTACCTTAGAAGGTTTAATTCAACATGTATTTAAAGTAGCTATGGATATTGATGTGCCAGTGCCAATGCCTCGCATTACTTGGGACGAAGCCATGGACAAATATGGCTCTGATAAGCCAGATTTACGTTTTGGCATGGAATTCACTGATGTAACTGATTTAGTACGGACTACTGAATTCAAAGTATTCCGTTCTGTTATCGATAATGGCGGTGTTGTTAAAGGTATTGTAGTACCTGGTGATGCTGGCATTCCTCGTCGTGAGTTAGATGATTTAGTGACCTATGTAAACCAATATGGTGCTAAAGGTCTTGCTTGGGCTTGCTTCAATGAAGATGGCACTATTAAATCCCAGATTATGAAGTTCTTAGGGGAAGATACTATTCGTGCTATTGGTGAAAAAATGCAAGCTAAGCCTGGTGATTTAGTGCTTATGATTGCTGATAAACCAGCAGTAGTAGCTAAAGCATTAGGGGAGCTTCGCCTTGAAATGGGTCGTCGTATGAACCTTATTGATGAAGATCAATTAGCATTCACGTGGGTAACTGATTTCCCAATGTTTGAATATGATGAAGAAGAAAAACGCTATGTAGCTATGCACCATCCATTCACATCGCCACGCGAACAAGATATGGATAAATTAGAAACTGATCCAGCATCTGTTAAAGCGATTGCTTATGATATGGTATTAAATGGCGTTGAAATTGGTGGCGGTAGTCTTCGTATTTACCAATCCGATGTACAAGCAAAAGTATTTAAAGCGATTGGCCTTACTGAAGAAGAAAGCCGTAGCAAATTCGGCTTCATGTTGGATGCTTTCCAATTTGGGGCACCTCCACATGGCGGTTGCGCTTTTGGTCTTGACCGTTTGGTAATGCTTATGGCTAAACGTCAATCAATTCGTGACGTAATTGCGTTCCCTAAAACGCAGAGTGCGGCTGACCTTATGAGTCAGGCTCCATCCACGGTTGCACCAAAACAACTTCGTGAGCTTCATATTAAAACAAATACAGAAAAAGAAAAATTAGTATAATTTTCATTGGTAGTAAAACTTAGTGATTTACAGGCTTTAATGGATGAAATGAGCTAGTACTTTTAGGTCTACTGTCCTTTGATATATGCTAAATAAATATCAGTCGTTTGTTTCAAGACCTTGAAATAAACGGCTGATTTTGTTAATATAATAGTAAAGAAACACCCCTGCTGTGTGCGTGTGGTATCGCAGTTTTGAGCCAACACTATTACATTGGGAGCCTGGACTCTTGTAGTGGCGCTACGCCTGCAAAGGACAGTAAGATTACGAGGAGGGCACCCACCTGCTATCGCAGGATCAAAACACGGTACATATACGGCATGGTGGGGCTCTTTTTAGCCGCCTTAGGGCGGTTTATTTTTTTATCCAAATTTAGAGTATAATAGAATTGAAATGCTATTGAAATATTATTGAAATACTACATTAAAATATATTTTGCATCATATAAGGAGTGTTTAGTTATGGATAGTTTGTTTGCTGAATATGAACCTAAGCGCTTTGAACCGTTGGCGGTCCGTCTCAGACCAACCTCATTAGATCATTTCTATGGTCAAGAAAAGGCCGTAGGCAAGGGCAGTTTTTTACGGGCCATGATTGAAAAGGATACAATTCCATCTTTGCTATTTTATGGGCCTTCTGGCACGGGCAAAACAACCTTGGCTGGCATTATTGCTGCCATGACTCATAGTCAATTTGTTGTTCTCAATGCTACTAATGCAGGGATTGGTGAGCTTAGAACGATTATTGACAAGGCGCGTAAGACAATTCAGAACCTACAGCAACGGACAATTTTATTTTTAGATGAAATTCATCGTTTTAACAAAAGTCAACAAGATGTGTTACTACCTTGTGTAGAGGATGGCACGATTATTTTAATCGGTGCTACTACGGAGAATCCTTTTTTTGAAGTAAATCGCCCTTTGCTATCTAGATTGCGTTTGATTACTTTGGAAAGCTTAACGCCTGAAGCAATTGTTAAGGTGCTAGAGCGAGCCTTAACTGATGAGGAAAAAGGCTTAGGCAAGCAACAATATACCGCTACGCCAGACGTGCTTCGAGAAGTGGGGCTCTTTGTAAATGGTGATGCTCGTATGGCATTAAATATATTAGAACAAGCTAGTGCTATGATTGAGCCTGGTGGCGAAATAACTTTAGACATTTTAGAAGGTGTAGTAGGTCGTCGTATTTATAGCTATGATAAAAAAGGGGATAATCACTATGATACGATTTCTGCCTTTATTAAAAGCATGCGTGGCTCTGATCCGCAGGCTGCCGTGTATTATTTGGCACGCATGATTGAAGCAGGCGAAGATCCCAATTTTATAGCACGGCGTATTGTAATTTGTGCCGCCGAAGATGTAGGGTTGGCTGATCCTCAAGCATTAGTCGTAGCGAATGCAGCGGCTCAAGCGGCCCATTTGGTAGGCTTTCCAGAAGCACAGATTATTTTGTCGGAAGCTGTATTGTATGTAGCTTTAGCGCCTAAAAGTAATAGTGCATATATGGCGATTGCGGCGGCTATTAATGATGTACGTCATTATGAGCATGGGGAAGTGCCAGCCCATTTACGAGATGCTCATTATAGTGGTGCTGGTAAATTAGGGCATGGTGTGACATATAAATATGCTCATGATTATCCTAATGGATATGTGCAGCAACAGTATTTGCCAACTGCGCTAAAAGATCGTATATACTACCAAGGAATTGAGCGAGGCCGTGAAAAAGAATTATTGACTCATTGGAGCGAACGTACAAGCGGTAAAACTTCTAAAAAGTAGTCAAAGTGTGATATAATAAAATGCTAAGGTATATAGTTTTAACATTTGATTACAAGGTTGAGGTGTACACATAGATTATGGCAGAACAAAAGGAGCGGGCGAAGGCTACGCCACGTAAAACTACGAAGCGTAAAGCTACCAGTGCTTCACGCACAACAAATAAAGAAGCCGTAAATAAAGGGCTTAAAATTCGTAAAGAAGTAAGAGGGCTTTTTATTATGCTCTTTGCTTTTGTAGCATTTTTAGGGATGTTCAATATTACGTCAGGATCCGTCGTTGATGTAGTAGCTGGTATTTTTAAATATGGCTTTGGTTTTGGTGGCGTTATCCCATGTCTTTATGTGGGCTATGTAGGATGGCGTATTCTATACGCTGATGAAGGTTTTTCGTTTACTAAACGGGGGATTTTATTATCCTTAGTTTATATATTTGGCATTACTGTTATTACTTTATTATCCGCAGATCCAGGGCAGGAGTTGTTAACGACCAAAATTGCCACCCAAGGAGGCGTAGTTGGTGGACTTATTGCGGTGTTACTACGTACTTTACTAGGCAATGTAGGGGCTATTGTAGTAGCTGTTGTAGTTATTTTGGGCCTGTTATTGTTAATTTATCAAATTTCCTTGCGAACAGGTTTACATAAGGCGAAAGAAAAAACCGATGTAGGCTTGGAGTTTGCCCGTAATATTACTGAAGAAACAGTGCATCAAGCGAAAGAACGTTATACGGAATGGAAAGAGCAACAAGCAAAAAGACGGCGTGCCTATAATCAGGAAAAAGATGATCGATTTACTAAGAGCGCCGCTGCAGAGGTAATTGCTAATGCAGCGCAAGTATCGGCAGACGCTAAAGCGGAAGCAAAAGCTTTGCTAGAAGCTGAGCCAGAGGAAGAAAGCCAATCTATTGAATCCTCCGTGGATTCACAGCAAATTAAAGAAGTGTTAGTACCTAACGAAGAAAAGTATGAGCATATAGAGGATGAGGACGAAGACGAATTAGAAGTGCCACCATTTTTACAGGGCCGGACAGCTCGTTCGTTTGAAACAGAAGCTCCTAAACCTGTAATGGTAGCTGACGAAGCAGAACCCGAATCTGAGCGAGAACTTGAGCCAGAAACTGAATCAGAATTCAAATCAGAATCCAACCCAGAATTTAAAACAGAGGTATTGGGGAGTAGTGAATTAGATAGCGCAACGTCTGAGGTGGTTGAAAAATCTTCAGAAGTAGCTGCGGTGACTAGTTCAGTTAAATTACAGCCAGTGCCAACGATGGAAGGGACTGAAGCAGATACAGCTGCAGTGGCGGTGACTGTAGATGGGGCGCCTAAACCACGGCGTATTGAAGTACCGTATCGTTTTCCTTCTTTATCCATGCTTTCTAAAGGCACCGTTAATCTTGTAACAGGGCAAGAGGTTACTCATAATGTATCCGTGTTAGAAGAAACTTTGAAAAGTTTTGGTGTTACAGCTCATGTTGTGAATGCGACACAAGGACCGACTGTTACGCGCTATGAGTTAGAACCAGCGCCAGGTACAAAAGTAAGCCGAATTTTAAATTTATCTGATGATTTAAAAATGGCACTAGCTGCTATAGATATTCGTATTGAAGCACCAATTCCAGGCAAGTCTGCTGTGGGGATTGAAGTGCCTAATAAAAACGTAACAGCCGTTCATTTACGGGATGTATTAGAAGCGGAGAAATTCCAAAAAGCCCGTGGGGGCATTCCAGTAGGCCTTGGTAAAGATATTGCTGGTGAGGCTATTATTACTGACTTAGCTAAAATGCCACATTTGTTAGTGGCCGGCTCTACAGGTTCTGGTAAATCGGTATGTGTTAACACTTTGATTTCCAGTATTTTATTTAGTCGCAAACCAAGTGAAGTACAGCTTATTCTAGTAGACCCTAAGATGGTGGAATTGTCAGTTTATAATGGCATTCCTCATTTGAAGGTACCAGTTGTAACAGATATGAAAAAAGCGGCAGCCGTATTGCGCTGGGCAGTGCGTGAGATGGAAGCCCGTTACTTAGCTATGTCTGAAAATGGCGTGCGTAATATTAGTGGTTTTAATGAGCGATTCCCTGATAAGGCCATGCCACTTATTTTAATCATTATTGACGAATTAGCTGATTTAATGATGACTGCGCCTGATGTAGAAGAAGCGATTAATCGCCTAGCGGCTAAAGCCCGGGCAGCGGGGATTCATATGGTATTGGCTACGCAGCGTCCATCAGTTAATGTCATTACGGGGACTATTAAGGCCAATGTACCGAGTCGTATTTCCTTTGCAGTAGCAACACAAATAGATTCCCGTACTATTCTTGATATGGCGGGGGCTGAAAAACTCCTAGGTAAAGGGGATATGCTCTTTAATCCTATTGGGGCCAATAAGCCAATTCGTATTCAAGGGGCCTTTATTTCTGATGAAGAAGTAGAGGAATTAGTAGCGTTTGTTAAACAACAAGGACGCCCAGAGTATGATGAATCTATTGTAGAAGAAGTAGAAAAAGACACTGTTGAAGAATGCGACAGTATGGAAGAAGAACAAGATGAATTATTAGAACGTGCAGTAGAACTTGTTATTAGTATGGGGCAGGCTTCTACATCGATGTTGCAACGTCGTTTCAGAATTGGGTATTCAAGAGCGGCGCGCTTAATTGATACGATGGAAGAAAAGCGTATTATTGGTCCTGCTAATGGCAGTAAACCAAGGGATATATTGATGTCTTGGGAAGCCGTTCAAGAGACATATTTTTCAAAATAAGGAGGTAGACCTTGTCTACAATTGGGGAAGAGCTACGGCGAGAACGAAATCGGCGGGGGCTAACCATTAAAGATGTTGAACAGGTACTTCATATACGAGGGGCTTATTTAGAAGCTATTGAAGAGGATAATTATAAAATTATCCCTGGCGATGTGTATGTGAAGGGCTTTATTGGCAATTATGCAGATTTGCTGGGCCTCGAACGGCACCGCATGATTGATCGCTATAAAAGCTTAATTGGAGAACCTTTAGGGGTGCCTTTACGGCGCATGAAACCACGAAAATTAGCGCCTCACGAAGAAGTTGAGCGAGAAGTTGATAAGGTAGTACCACAGTCGAAGCGATTGAGCTATACGTCAAGACAGCAACGACGACAGAAAACATTGGCACAAGAGCGACTAGCGGTAGCAATTATTACCTTCTGCATTATTGTATTTTTAGGTTGGTTATTTTTTGTATAAATCTAAGTTGATTATTAATACTTCAAGGAGATATGTGTAGTGAGCGACTTTTTAATTACAGAACGAGCGGAGATGGACGAACGAGGTTGGGCAGAACTTGATTTTGTTCTTATCACTGGTGATGCTTACGTGGATCATCCTTCCTTTTCCGGTAGTGTGATTGGTCGATTGTTAGAACATCATGGCTATCGTGTAGGGCTCATTGCACAGCCTGATTGGAATGATGTAGAAGCCTTCAAAGTGCTAGGTAAACCACGCTTGGCCTCGCTAGTAACGGCGGGCAATTTAGACTCTATGCTCAACAAGTTCACGGCAGCGAAGAAATATCGTCATAATGATGATTATTCGCCAGGTGGTGAGAGTGGTCATCGCCCCGATCGAGCTACCTTAGTCTATGCTAATCGTATGCGCGAAGCATTTCGTGATGTGCCCGTTGTGATTGGTGGCATTGAGGCTAGTCTGCGGCGTTTTGCTCATTATGACTATTGGTCTGATACAGTACGTCGCTCTATCTTGACGGATAGCAAGGCAGATGTACTTATTTATGGCATGGGTGAAAAGCAGATTTTAGAAATTGCCAAAGCCTTAGATACGGAACGGTTACAAGATGCTTTGCCTGAGATTAAGGGCATTTGTTATATGGCGAAAGAAATACCAACCGGCAAGGTTGTGGAATGCCCTTCCTATGAAATGGTCAAGGCTGATAAAAAGCAATTCGCTGAAGCTTTTCGGCAACAATATTTAGAGCAAGATCCATTTATTGGTAAAACCGTAGTACAACGTCATGGCGATCGTTATGTAGTACAAAATAGTCCTGCATTGCCATTAACACAAGCTGAAATGGATGAAGTGTATAATCTTCCGTTTTCACGTCGTTGGCATCCTCGTTACGATGCTAAAGGTGGCGTGCCTGCATTAAGTGAAGTTCAATTTAGTTTAGTGAGTCATCGCGGTTGTTTTGGTAGCTGTTCTTTTTGTGCCATTACGAGTCATCAAGGGCGTATTATTCAGAACCGTAGTCATGAGTCTTTGCTAGCTGAAGCGGAACGAATGATTGCTATGCCAGATTTTAAAGGCTATATTCATGATGTGGGGGGGCCTACGGCTAATTTTCGTCATGCAGCCTGTCAAAAGCAGAGTACCTTAGGGGCTTGCCCAGGCAAGAATTGTGCCGCACCACATGCTTGTGAACGGTTAGATACAAGTCATGATGATTATTTAGCGATACTTCGCAAATTACGTAAGTTAAAAGGTGTTAAAAAAGTATTTGTACGTTCTGGTTTGCGCTATGACTATGTGTTAGAAGATAATAATCGTCAATTTGTGAAAGAATTATGTGAGCATCACGTAAGTGGGCAACTAAAAGTGGCGCCAGAACATGTATCGGAACGAGTTACGGAAATCATGGGGAAGGCTGATAAAGGAACCTTTTTAAAATTTAAAAATTGGTTTGAAACAGCGAATCAACAGTTGGGGAAAAAACAATTTTTAGTTCCTTATTTTATGAGCTCTCATCCTGGCTGTACGTTAGACGATGCTATCGAATTAGCTGAGTTTTTACGTGACCAAGGAATGACACCAGAACAGGTTCAGGACTTTATTCCTACTCCAGGTAGCTTGTCTACGGCTATGTATTATACAGGGATTCATCCACTAACTGGTGAAGCGGTATATGTGGCTAAGAATGGCCGTGATAAGGCGATGCAACGAGCGTTGATGCAGTATAAGAATCCTGATAACTATAAATTGGTACAGGAAGCATTGGTAAAGGCTGGTCGGACCGATTTGATTGGCTTTGGGCCACATTGTTTGATTCCACCAAGACCAATTAAAAGTATGGCCAAAGGCAAAAGTAATACAAGCATTGCCAAAGGTAAAAGTCATACATCGGGCGCTAGTAAGAGTAAAAATAAGACTAATAATAGTAGTGTTGCAGGCCGGTCACAGGGTAAGGCAAAGAGGAACGGCCGTGGCGAAATTAGTATAAGTAAGGGGACGAAACGTAGTGATTTTGCTAGAAAACGTCGTCCTTAATATGTCATAATGGAGGCAGGTAAACGGATGAAACGATTTTGGCCTATTGCGTTACTCATTGTTTTTGTATTGATTGTCTTTGGCATTGGGGCGCATATTGAACAGAATAAACAGAAAGAGCGGACCGCCATTCCCGTCAAGGCAGAATTGACAATTTATTCCGATTTGCCTACAAATTTGACAACCTTATTGGCTCAGCAATATGAAATGCAATATCATGTGCGCTTACGGATGTTACCGCTCACTGAAGAACAGATGGCAACACGTATGACCTTGCCTATTTCTGATCAAAAAGGTGATCTTGTGTTGACTACGCGTGATAATTTAGACATTGGCGTTAAGTATCATCAATTGAAACCCGTTTTAACCGAAGGGGTCGATGAAATTTCAGATCGATTTAAAAATAATGATGCCCTTTGGGTTGGTACTTGGTATGACCCCGTAATATTTGCGCAAAGTGAAGCCTTTTATAATCGTATGGGACGTTATGTAACAGCTTGGCAGTCTTTAGTTTTACCTGGTGACTGGGCTGTTATTATGACTGACTTTGTGGCGTCTCGTAGTGCAGCGAATATTTTGTATAGCTTTGTTGAAATGGATGGGGAAGAAAAAGGATTACAGTATTTTGTAGAATTGAAGCCTCATGTCGTGCAATATGCTAAATTTTTATCAACACCAGTGCGCTTAGCGGCTCTTGGAGAAACTGATTTAGGAATTGGTAACTATTCGGATGGCTTACAATATGCGAAGCACAAATACCCAGTAAAAATTATTTTTCCTGCTGATGGTACGCCCTATTATTTAACAGGGGTAGGCATGTTGCAAAGCGTAAGTAATGAGGAAGAAGCGACTCGCTTAGTTAAGTGGTTACTGTCTAAACAAGTAGCACAATTATTAGATGATAATGGATTTTACTATGTATATACTAACCCAGAACTTCCTAAACCAGTGGATTCATTAGGCCGTGAATTGGCTTTATGGAATACTGAAGGTGGTTACACCGAAGATGGCAAAAAAGTATTGTTAAATAAATGGATTAGTCAAGTGCGTTTTAGAAAGGATATATAATGAGTAAGAAGTTAGGCTATGTGAGTTTAGGCTGTGCTAAAAACTTGGTAGATACTGAGATTATGCTAGGTGTACTAAAGGATAATGGCTATGAGATTACAGAAGCTTTAGATGAGGCTGAAATTATTATTGTTAATACTTGTACTTTTATAGAAAAGGCAAAGCAGGAATCGGTAAATACAATTCTTGAAATGAGTGAATTTAAGCAATTTGGGGCTTGTCGAGGTTTAGTTGTGGCCGGTTGTTTAAGTCAGCAGTATCAAGAAGAATTATTTGCGGAAATTCCTGAAATTGATGCTTTAATTGGCACAGGTTCTTGGAATCGCATTATGGAAGCCATTGCTGCTATTGATGAAGGTAAGCGTATTTGTATAATGGATTCCATCACTAATATTTACAATGAACGAATGCCTCGCATGCAGACTACGCCAACCTATAGTGCATATGTAAAAATTGCAGAAGGCTGTGACAATGGCTGTACTTTCTGTATCATTCCTAAGGTACGTGGTTCGTACCGCAGTCGTACTATTGAGTCCATTGTAGAGGAAGTAGAACGATTAGCTGCTATGGGGGTTAAAGAAATTAATCTTATTGCACAAGATACTACGAGCTATGGTGCTGATTTGAATAATGGCAAACCGATGCTGGTTGAATTATTGGAAGAATTAGTGAAGGTAGAGGGCATTCAATGGTATCGTTTACTGTATTTATATCCTAAATATTTTACTGATGAATTACTTGATATTATTGTGCGAGAACCAAAGATTTGCAATTATATTGATTTGCCATTACAACATATTAATGATGATATTTTACGTCGTATGAACCGTAAGGATCGTAAAGCTGATATTGTGAAATTATTGGCAAAGGTTCGTAATACAGCTAGTCATGTGACATTACGTACATCGTTAATAGTAGGCTTTCCTGGTGAAACAGATGAGCAATTTGAAGAACTTTGCGAGTTTGTAAAAGAGGTGGCCTTTGATAATATGGGTGTATTTACTTACTCACAAGAGGATGGTACCCCAGCTGGAGCTATGGTTGATCAAGTAGCAGAAGAAGTAAAGGAAGAGCGCTATCATACGTTGATGTCAATTCAAGCTGCTATTTCTGAAGAGAACAATCGCAATCTAGAAGGTACGGCTCATGAAGCTATTATTGAAGAAATTAGCGAAGATGAACAAGGTCATACCTTAGCTAAAGGCCGTTTGGAGTGCCAAGCACCTGATGTAGATGGCAACATGTATATTGAAGATTGTGAAGGCTTAGCCGTTGGCGATATTGTACCAGTTACAGTCGTACAGGGTTTTTCTTACGATGTAGTAGCTGAAGTGCGAAGCGAAGCATAAAACAATAAACGCCTAAGGATAGTCTGAATAGGTAATAAACAGATTCAAGGGCATTTTAAAAGAATCGAGGCCAGGTATGATTGTAGAATTGATTTCCACAGGCTCTGAACTATTACTGGGTGATACTATTAATACGAATGTAGCTTGGTTAGCGCAGGAACTTAATAAATTAGGTTATACGGTAGCGTTTCAAACAACAATTGGTGATAATCCGGCTCGTATGGAAGAGGCTTTTAAAGCTGCTGCTAAACGGGCTGATGTTGTAGTTTGTACCGGTGGTTTAGGCCCTACGCAAGGTGATATTACTCGGCCGGTTTTGGCAAAGGCGATTGGGGTTGAATTAGAACTTAACCCAGAGGCTGAACAATTTGTGAAAGAATTTTTTAGAAATAAAGGCTGGGATATGCCAGAGCCCAGTCGGCGCGAAATGCTACTACCAGTTAATAGTGTAGCTTTGGCTAATAGTCGTGGTGTAGCGCCAGGTGTAGCCGTGCAATCAGAAGGCACTACCTTTATTTTATTACCAGGCCCACCAGCTGAAATGAAGGCTGTATTTAATGAATCGGTACGGCCTTATTTAGAACGCCAATTTGGTGGTCAAGGCGTTGTACTGTCGCATCGGTATGCTGTATATGGCATGCGTGAATTAGCCCTAGAAGCGGCCTTAATGGATTTGGTAAAAGCACAACAAAACCCAACAATAGCCTTTTTAATTAAAAATGGTTATATTGAATTACGAATTACAGCGAGTGCAGCTACATCACAGGAAGCAGAAGCTTTACTAGCACCTTGGGATGGGATTTTGCAAGATCGTTTAGGTGATGCCTTAGGGCGCCGCTTAGAAAAGTCTATGTTAGAACTTGTAACGGATGCTTTATTAGCTATGGGGGCTACTGTAGGAACGGCTGAATCTTGTACTGGTGGTTTGGTAGGTAAACGGTTGACCGAATTACCTGGTAGTAGTGCCTATGTGCAAGGTGGGGTAATATCCTATTCTAATGAAGTAAAGCATAAAGTACTGGGGGTACCTCAAGTTGAATTGGATGAATTTGGTGCAGTCAGTGAAGAAGTGGCTAAGTCCATGGCTATAGGGGTACGGACCTTACTTGGTACAACTTATGGTGTATCTACAACAGGGATTGCGGGTCCTGGTGGAGCAACGCCAACTAAGCCAGTAGGGTTAGTTTATATTGGTATTGCAGGACCTAATGGCACAGTGGCTTATAAGAATGAATTTATTGGTGATCGTGATAGTATTCGTGAAAGCACAGCAGAACGAGCGTTATATTATTTATATCGGGCGATTACTGGTAAAGCGTAAGTTATGTTACTCGTATTGATTTAGTTTGAGTGGCTCAAGTAATTTGGCGAGATACTTGCTATAAAGTATCTTATAACATTTGATGAGTCATTCAATTTAAATAGATTTTATATATTTATCTAGTACAAGGATATATAGTGTAAAGACCGTAAGCGGTCAAGAAAGGAACAATCATGGACGGTAGAGAACAAGCCTTAGATAATGCGTTGAAGAAGATAGAAAAAGATTATGGCAAGGGCGCCATTATGCGTCTTGGGGATATAACTGACCGCATGAATGTAGAAGTTATTTCAACAGGCTGTTTGGCTATTGATTTAGCTGTTGGCGTTGGTGGCTTCCCAAGAGGTCGTGTTATTGAAATTTATGGGCCTGAATCCTCTGGTAAAACGACAGTTGCTTTGCATGCTATTGCAGAGGCTCAAAAGGGTGGCGGCATTGCTGCGTTTATTGATGCGGAACATGCCTTAGATCCAGTATATGCTCGTCATTTAGGGGTTGATATTAATAATTTATTAGTATCTCAGCCAGATAATGGGGAACAAGCGTTAGAAATTACTGAATCCTTAGTGCGCAGTGGTGCGGTAGATATTATTGTAGTTGACTCCGTTGCGGCTCTAGTACCAAAGGCTGAAATTGAAGGCGAAATGGGTGATGCTCATGTAGGTTTACAAGCACGTTTAATGAGTAAAGCCCTTCGTAAATTAACAGGGATTATTAGTAAATCGCGCACTGTAGTTGTGTTTATTAACCAGTTGCGTGAAAAAGTAGGCATCATGTTTGGTAATCCTGAAACAACTACAGGGGGCCGTGCATTGAAGTTCTACTCCACAATCCGCCTTGATGTGCGCAAAGGGGAAGTGATTAAACAAAATAATGAAAACGTTGGTAGTCGTACAAAAGTTAAAGTTGTAAAAAATAAGGTAGCTCCTCCATTTAAAACGGCTGAATTTGATTTAATGTATGGTACTGGTGTATCTTATGAAGGTACTTTGATTGATATTGGTACAAACATGGAAATCATTAAAAAATCCGGTGCCTGGTATTCTTACAATGATGAACGTATGGGGCAAGGTAAGGAAGCGGCTAAAGATTATTTACGTACTCATCCTGAAATTGCGCAAGAAATCGACAAGATTGTGCGTGATACATTAATGGCAGAACCAGAATCATTTGATGTAGTAGGGGAAGAATTGACGGAAGACTAATATAAAAATTAGCATACTATAATAATGTGAGGTAGAGGAAAGGTAGCGCATATATGGCATTTAAAAAAAGTGATACAGAATATACTGAAAGTACCGCTATGGACCAAGCTATGCGCTTCTTAGCTCCTCGTTTTTTGAGTCGTTTAGAATTGACGCAAAAATTACAGCGTAAAGGCGTTACTCATGAATTAATTAATATAGTATTAGAAAGATTGGAAGAATTAGATTATATTAATGACGAGCGCTTGGCGCATGATGTATTACAATTCTATATGGCTGAAGCTAAATATAGCGTGCAATATATACGCAATAAGATGTTTCAGCGGGGGTTAACAGTAGGTAGTGAATTAGGTCAGTATAATGAATTAGAACCTGCGTTAAGGTTGGTAATACGCCATTTTTTAAGCCCTACTGCCATAAGTGAACCAATTTGGTATGAAGAAGGTTGGCCAGAAGAAGAGCGGTTAAATCAGAAAAAAGTTATGAATTTTTTGAAAAATCGTGGATTTGGTTTAGGAACAATCCGAAGTATCTGTGAACAAGTAGCTCACTATGAATAGTCTATATAGAGTTTTTCTTGACAGTCTTTTCATGACCGACTACAATTATAGTAGTCTCACAGTAGTGGGCAATTTTCAAATGTATATGAAATAGACGGCAATCTGGGAGAAGCCTAGGTGGGCTTCTCACTTTTATAATGAGGAGGTGAATCTTATTTTAGAGTATAGCATTATTGCAGTTGTAATGGTGCTCATCGGTCTTGGTGTTGGTTACATGATGCGTAAGAATATTGCTGAAGGTAAGCTGAAGCAAGCTGAGATAGAATCAGCGCGAATTATTGCCGATGCAGAACGCGAGGCTGAGTCAAAGAAAAAGGAAGCCTTAGTAGAAGCTAAGGAAGAAATTCATAAACTTCGTGGTGAAGCAGAAAAAGAAAACCGAGATCGACGCAATGAATTACAACGTTTAGAACGACGTATTCTTCAAAAAGAAGAACATCTTGATGGTAAATTAGAATCATTAGAAAAGAAAGAAGATGCGTTGCATCGAAAAGAACAAGAAGCAAAAGCTTTAAAAGAGCGTACAGAAGCATTGTACGATCAGCAGATGGCAGAATTAGAACGTATTTCTGGCATGACATTTGAGGAAGCAAAAGGAATTTTACTTTCCAATGTAGAGCAAGAGATTCGTCATGAAACGGCGGTCCTTGTTAAAGATTTAGAACAACAGGCGAAGGAAGATGCGGAAAAGAATGCCCGCGAAATTATTGCAGCCGCTATTCAGCGTTGTGCTGCAGACCATGTTGCAGAGTCTACGGTATCCGTAGTAGCTCTTCCAAATGATGAAATGAAAGGGCGAATTATCGGTCGTGAAGGCCGTAATATTCGTGCCCTAGAAACCTTAACAGGTATAGATCTAATCATTGATGATACCCCTGAAGCAGTTATCCTCTCTGGATTTGATCCAATTCGTCGTGAGGTAGCGCGTATTGCGCTTGAAAAACTAATTGTGGATGGTCGTATTCATCCAGCCCGCATTGAAGAAATGGTTGGTAAAGCTCGTA
This sequence comes from Veillonella intestinalis, assembly GCF_943192895.1. Taxonomy (NCBI): domain Bacteria; kingdom Bacillati; phylum Bacillota; class Negativicutes; order Veillonellales; family Veillonellaceae; genus Veillonella; species Veillonella intestinalis. The sequence goes on from NZ_CALPCB010000009.1 coordinate 93,880, forward strand.
AAGAGGTTGACCAAGTTATTAAAGATGCTGGTGAGCAGGCTACCTTTGAAGCCGATGTACATGGCTTACATCCTGAAATCATTCGAATTTTAGGTCGTTTGAAATACCGTACAAGTTATGGTCAAAACGTGTTGAAACATTCTATTGAAGTGGCTCATTTAGCTGGTATGATGGCAGCTGAACTAGGTTGCGATGTAACATTAGCTAAACGAGGCGGTTTACTTCATGACTTAGGGAAAGCACTTGACCATGAAATGGAAGGGTCTCATGTACAGATTGGTGTAGATGTGGCTAAAAAATACCATGAAAGTGTATTGGTACAAAATTGTATTGGTGCTCATCATGGGGATGAAGAATTTAAATCTGTTGAAGCTGTCTTGGTGGCAGCGGCTGATGCAATTTCAGCAGCACGCCCTGGGGCACGTCGTGAAACGCTTGAAAACTACTTAAAACGTTTGACTAAATTAGAGGAAATTGCCGAGTCCTTTGATGGTGTTGAAAAATGTTTTGCTATTCAAGCTGGTCGCGAAATCCGCGTAATGGTTAAACCAGATAAAGTGGGTGAAGCAGAAGCTACTCTATTAGTACGCGATATGGTTAAACGTATTGAATCTGAATTAGAATATCCAGGTCAGATTAAAGTAGTAATCATTCGTGAAACTAGAGTCGTAGATTATGCTAAATAATAGTTGCCGTTTATATACAAGTAGCTATTGAGCATGAATTCAACAATAAACTATATATTGCAGTGTATAACTATGTGATATATAACAAATTGAATACAACGAGTAGTTTAGAGACTACAATTGAAAACTCTATGGCAAACGTCATAAGGAGATGGACAATTGTAGTCTTTTTTTATATCTTGCAATTTAATAGTAAAAAGAAGTACAATAGATTTCCGTGTGAATAACATCAGGATATAATCAAATAAAGTGCAAATTTCTTTATAATTGCGAAATTAGCATAAAAATTTTGCAGATTAAAAATAAAGATATTGAAAAAAATCTTCTTGACATAGCAGGAGAAATAATATCCTTTGTAGAAATATATAAGCAGAGAAGTTTATTTATGGGATGTGAAGAGATGAGTCGACACTTTGATGCTGAATTAATTGAACAAATAAAAGACGCAAATGATATTGTGTCAGTGATTTCTGAGCACATGACGCTGAAGAAGAAGGGTAAGAATTATTGGGGATGTTGTCCCTTTCATAATGAAAAGACCCCTTCTTTTAGTGTGAACCCAGAAAAGGGCTTTTTTTATTGCTTTGGATGTCATGAAACAGGTAATTCAATAAGTTTTTTAATGAAGTATAATGGGGTGTCTTTTCCTGAGGCCTTAGAACAATTAGCTAATCGGGCAGGTATTGCTTTGCCAGAAAAGAATTTGACTAAGGCGGAATTAGCGCGAAAAGAACATCGGGATAAATTATATGAAGTAAATGCATTGGCTGCCACATTTTTTCATAACTGTTTGACAAAAACGGAGATGGGAAAGCCAGGGCTAGCATATCTTCAAAAGCGTGGTTTATCCGAAGAAACTATTGAACGATTTCAGCTCGGCTTTGCGCCCAATAGTTGGGATAGATTATATCGAGCGTTTCATGAACGAGGCATTGATGACAGCTTATTAGTTGAATGTGGGCTATGCCGTAGAAATGAATCAGGAAAACTATATGATTATTTTCGTAATCGTGTTATGTTTCCTATTTGTGACGGCAAAGGTCGAGTTGTTGCCTTTGGTGGTCGTGTACTAGATGATAGTACACCTAAATATTTAAACTCACCAGAATATGAATTATTTAATAAGGGTCATATGCTCTTTGCTTTTGACAAAGCGTACCGAACTATTCGGGAGAAAAAACAGGTCATTTTAGTAGAAGGGTATATGGATGTTATAGGTGCTCATAATTGTGGCGTTACTAATGTAGTAGCGTCATTGGGGACGGCATATACAAAGGATCAGGGGCGATTATTGATTCGTCAAGCTGAAGAAATTGTATTAGCCTACGATATGGATAATGCTGGGCAGAAAGCAGCGCGTCGAGCTATTGAGCTATTACAAGATACGGAATTTAAAGTGCGTGTGGTGGCTATGCCCGATGGCAAAGATCCAGATGATTATGTGCGCAATCATGGGCCAGAAGCCTTTTTAGAATTGGTAGCGAAGGCAGTTTCACCATTTGAATTTTACTTGAACAGTGCTTTGATAAGTCATGATAGTAATTCGGCGAGTGGTAAAGAAGCGATTTTAGAAGAAGTATTTCCATTAATTAGCGCTACCAACAATCAGATAGAACGGGAGAACTATCTAAAGGCGTTGGCATTGCCATTATGGCTTGATAATAGTACGATTTATCGTATGTTTAGGCAGTACTTAGGAAAAGGTGATGTTACATTGCCACAGTCAACTACTGATACTACTGTATCGGTAGCGACTATAGGGGAAGAAGATAGACTGGTAGCCATAGCGATAACAGATCCGTTAGCTTGGCAACGAGTTCATGCCTACTTACCGTTAGAGGATATAACCAATCCTTTGTATCAAGCTTTATTTAAAAAAGCAGGAGAACTTCTCAGTAAGTCAGGGGCGTTACAAGATGTTGCGTTGGAGGAAATGCTTACTGATGAAGAAAGAAGTGCTTACGGTCGCCTGATGGTTATAGGTGAAACGAACTTTAATGAAGCACAATTGGATGGCTATATACGCGCAGTGCGCTTGAAGTCATTACGAGAACAGTATAAAACGCATAGTGTGTTAGCAGATCAGTTAAATCGGGCAGGAGATACTCGGTTTATTGAAGAATTAAAGGTTTGTCAAGATTTGCAGGCATTAATCAAGGAGTGGACTTGATCAACTATGAAGGAAAGGAAGAGCATTGTGGCTAAGAAGCAAACTAAATCGCGGTTAGAAGAAATCATAGAACAATTACTAGCAAAAGGACGTAAATCAGGAGCATTGACCAGTAAAGAAATTACAGATGCTCTTCATGAAGAAGTAGAGCTTACGGCAGAACAGCTAGATGATATGTATGAAGTATTACAAAAAAGTAACATTGAAGTTATCACAGATGATGTAGAAGTAGCTGATGATGACGATGATATTATTGAAGATGAAGAAGAAAATGATGAAGTACGAGAAGCTAAAGAGGTTACTTTAGATCTTAGCATTCCAGAAGGGGTTAATATTGATGACCCTGTTCGCATGTACTTAAAAGAAATTGGTCGTGTACCATTGTTGTCTGCTGATGAAGAAATTTTATTAGCGCAACAAATCGAAGCCGGTGCTAAAGAAGATGCTTCGTATAAAGAAATGCGAACTGGTGAAAAAGCAAAACAGAAATTAATTGATGCTAACTTGCGTTTGGTAGTTAGTATTGCTAAGCGTTATGTAGGGCGTGGTATGCTATTCTTGGATTTAATACAAGAAGGTAATTTGGGTCTAATTAAAGCGGTTGATAAATTTGACTATACCAAAGGGTATAAGTTTTCTACTTATGCTACATGGTGGATTCGTCAGGCGATTACCCGTGCCATTGCAGACCAGGCACGTACTATTCGTATCCCAGTACACATGGTAGAAACAATTAATAAATTGATTCGTATTTCTCGTCAATTATTACAAGATAAAGGGCGCGAGCCATTGCCAGAAGAAATCGCAGAAGGCATGGGCATTAGTGTAGAACGCGTTCGTGAAATCCAAAAAATTGCACAAGAGCCTGTATCTTTGGAAACACCAATTGGGGAAGAAGAAGATTCGCATTTAGGTGATTTCATTGAAGACCAAGACGCTATTGCTCCTGATGATGCAGCTAGTTATATTTTATTGAAAGAACAGATTGAAGACGTGTTCTCTTGCTTAACTGAACGTGAACAACAAGTATTGGTGTTGCGCTTTGGTTTAAAAGATGGCAAACCACGTACTTTGGAAGAAGTAGGTCAACATTTTAATGTTACTCGTGAACGTATCCGTCAGATTGAAGGAAAGGCGCTAACAAAGCTTCGCAATCGAGGGAAACGAGACAAAATTAAAGACTTCTTATAATCTCATTGACGACAAGAAGTTATTTTGTGTATAATAATTTGGTGGAATACTGAGGTATTTCCCTATGGGCCTATAGCTCAGGGGTAGAGCAACCGGCTCATAACCGGTCGGTCCCTGGTTCGAACCCAGGTGGGCCCACCATTTTCTAACAATAAACCGCTTATACAACAATTGTTGTGTAAGCGGTTTTTTAGGTTACTTAGTAAATATGTTACAATAGATACAGTAAAGAATGCAGTATTTAGTATGAGATATAATAATCTTTATAACCTCATAGGTATATAAAGTAGTATGGCGTATATAAAGTTCAATTATACAAAGGAGTATTTGTGACAACTAAAAAATTAACAAACCGATTAGAAGCGGTATTTACGCTAATTCCTAAAGCTAAAGCAATTGCTGATATTGGTACAGATCATGGCTATTTAGCAGTTGAATTAATACAGCGGCGCCGTGCTGAACGAGTTATTGCTGGTGATGTGCACAAGGGGCCTTTAGAGTCAGCTAAAGCCTACGTAAAAGAACAGGGGTTAACACAGGTTGTTGATTGTCGCTTAGGTGATGGTTTACAAGTGACTCAAACGGGTGAATTACAAGGAGCTGTGATTTGTGGCATGGGTGGTTTTCTTATGCGAGACATCATTGAAGTAGGCCCAGAGCTATTAGACTTCTATGTGTTGCAGCCTCAAAATGGACAAGCAGAATTGCGGCAGTTTTTAGTAAAAAAGGGTTATATTATTGCAAAAGAAATTTTAGTAGAAGATATGGGGAAATTATATCAAGCCCTATTGGCTATTAAATTGGAGCGATTACCTCAATATGTAAATCATATAGAACTAGGAATGGAGAATGTGTACGCTAATTTATCTTCTGATTCCTTACTTTGGTCAGTAGGGGCTTTATTGGCTCAGGAACGCCCCTCTTTGTGGGGAAAGTATATAGAGCGACTTATTCATTTACGGCGAACGGCTTTGCAAAGTATGTCAGTTGAGCTAGCAAATACAGAAAAATATAAGATGTTGGAGAAAGAAATTGCAGAATTGGAGGCCTTACTATGAGTGAAATATTAGACGAAGTGAATGTACAAACTACAGTAGCAGACAATCTACAAGGCATAGTTACGATACAACAAATTGGTCATATTGTAGAACAATTAGCTCCTAAGCATTTAGCTGAAAGTTGGGATAATGTAGGTCTCATGGTAGGACAACAGAAAACTGCAGTTACTAGCATTTTAACGGCGCTTGATGTTACTGATGAGGTCGTTGAGGAAGCTATCGCAAAAGGCTGTAATTTGATTGTCAGTCATCACCCGCTTATTTTTAAGGGCTTAAAGCAAGTGACCGATGAAACGGCTTTAGGACGCTTAGTATGGAAGCTAATTCGGCATAATATTGCTGTGTATAGTGCGCATACTAATCTAGATGTAGCGTCAGGTGGTTTAAATGATTTAGCGGCGGCTCAAATTGGTTTAGGCCATGTGAAGGGCTTAGAAGTGGTTCATGAGAATAGTGTCTATAAAGTAGTTTCGTTTGTACCAACAACTCATACTGAGGCAGTATTAAAAGCGATGGGGGATGCTGGTGCTGGGCATATTGGAAATTATAGCCATTGTACGTTTAGGAGTGAAGGCACTGGCACATTCTTGCCGCTAGAAGGGGCTGATCCTTACATTGGCACCGTTGGTGAAATTGCTAAAGTAACTGAAGATCGTTTGGAAACGATTGTTCCTAGCGCTAAGCTTCAGGGCGTCATTCAAGCCATGAAAGAGGCTCATCCCTATGAAGAAGTGGCATATGAAGTATACAAATTAGCTGAACCAGTTAAGGTAGAAACCATCGGGCGAATTGGTGAATTAGGTGATACTCTTAGCTTAGAAGATTTTATTGAATTAATTAAAGTTGTTTTCCCACAGGGGCGGCCACGTTTTGGCGGAGCTAAAGTACCTCAGATTACTAAAGTAGCACTTTGCACCGGTTCAGGGGCAGAGTTTATTAAAGCAGCGGCTAAGGCAGGCGCTCAGGCATATGTAACTGGTGATGTGAAATATCATGATATGCAACTGGCTAAAGAATTAGGTTTGTTAGTGGCAGATGTAGGACATTTTGGTACTGAAGTAGGAGCATCATCATTGTTAGCGGCTCATATTGATATGAAATTGCGAGAACAAGATATTACTACTGTTGCAGTTCATATTAGTGAAAAGCAAAGTGACTTTTTCTTTGCTTAATCGATAACTTTAGATGTGCTATCTGTTTATATTAATTTTGAGAAAAAGATAATTGACCTTCATCGGTGTATCTGCTAGACTTTAAGTAGCAAGTATGAAAGGTGATTGCGAGCGTAAGTTCGAGGAAAGTCCGAGCTCCGCAGGGCAGGATGCCGGATAACGTCCGGCGTGGGAGACCATAGGGAATAGTGCCACAGAAAAGTAAACCGCCGCTTTAGCGGTAAGGGTGGAACGGTGTCGGTAAGAGCGCACCAGCAATGCAGTAATGTATTGGCTCGGTAAACCCCATCCGGAGCAAGGCCGAATAGGAAAGGGATAAGGGTGGCCCGCCTACCTTTCGGGTTGTGCCGCTTGAGCCTATAGGCAACTATAGGCCTAGAAAGATAATCACCACTGCGCAAGCAGAACAGAACTCGGCTTATTGATTGCTTGCTTAAAACCGCTCCTTGGGGCGGTTTTATTTTGTCTAGTCATTATCAAATAGAAAAGACTATTTTTTGACTAAACATTGTCGCCAGAAGCATACAATTAAAACTATACAAAGAGGATAAGGTATAAGGAGGAATTAGTAATGGCAGTAACAAAAATTGAAAGTTTAGAAGCTTTGGAGACCATTTTAAAAGAATCTTCGAAAGTTGTGGTAGCTGATTTTTGGGCTACCTGGTGCAAACCTTGCGAATTGATGAATCCTGAAATTGAAAAATTAGCCGAAGATATGAAAGATGATCTTGATGTAGTAACTGTTGATGTGGAAGCTCTTAAAGAGGTAGCTTTAAAATACAATATTCAAGGCATCCCTACATTGATTTGTTTTAAAAATGGCAAAGAAAAAGATCGTATTGCCGGGTACAAACCAGCGCCAGTAGTAGAAGGCTTAATTCGTTCAATTATTAAATAGAATTGTAGCTCTTATAGTTAACTTTCAATAGTATTGTTGTATTCTATGAAAAATTCTATAGAAATTAGAATCGGAAAGTGCTATACTATCAATACTATTTGATAAAAAATTTTAAAATGTTTAAAAACGGACAGTAAAGTTATTGCAAGCAAGGGGGGTCCACCTGTGAAAGAAAAGACAAATAGTCTGTGGAAATTATTCCAGGAACGTAAACTCAGCCGCCGCACATTTATGAAAACTTGTGTGGCTTTGACCGCCATTTTAGGCCTACCACCAACATTATTGAATAAAGTTGTTGATGCAGCAGATACGAAAGAGTTGCCAACCGTAATTTGGTTGCATGGTCATGAGTGCACTGGTTGTGACGAATCCTTTATTCGTTCCACATCACCATTTGCTTCTGATGTGGTTTTGAATATGATTGCTCTAGAATATGATGATACTTTGGCAGCAGCAGCTGGGGCTCCATTTGAAGCACATTTACACAAAATATTGACAGAAAAGAAAGGTCAATATGTGTTGGCTGTCGAAGGTGGGGTGCCACTAGATGACAATGGAACCTATTGTATGGTAGGTGGTCGTCCATTCGTTGATGTACTTAAAGAATGTGCTGAGGGTGTAGCCTTTATTATTGAATATGGGTCTTGTGCTGCTTGGGGTGGTGTACAGGCTGCGAAGCCAAACCCTACAAATACTGTTTCCGTTTCCAGCGTAATTTCAGGTAAGAAAATTATTAAAGTGCCTGGATGTCCACCAATACCAGAAGTTATGACTGGTGTAATTATGCACTATGCTCTATTTGGTGAAATCCCACCGCTTGATGTGGAAGGACGTCCAAAACAGTTCTATGGTAATCGTATTCATGATACATGCTATCGTCGTCCATTCTTTGACTCTGGTCTTTTTGTGGAAAAATTTGATGACGAAGGTGCTAAAGCTGGTTGGTGTCTATATAAAATGGGTTGCCGTGGGCCAGTAACTTACAACTCTTGTGGTAATTTACGGTGGTGGAACGGTTTATCCTATCCAATTCAATCTGGTTCAGGTTGTATTGGTTGTAGTGAAAAAGGCTTCTGGGATAATGACAACTTCCATCAACGGTTGCCGCAAGTTCAAGTGGCTAATACGATTACTACAGCTGACACAATTGGTACCATTGCAGGCTTAACTGCTTTTGGTGCAGTTGTCGCACATGGTGGGGTAACCTTGGCTAAACATAAATATGATACGATTCAGTTAGAGAAAAAGTATCAAGCAGAACTTGATGCTAAGAAAGCGGCCGAAGAACAGGCAAAGAATGAAGGAGGTAGCCACTAATGAAACGTGTAGTTGTAGATCCGATTACTCGTATTGAAGGTCATTTACGAGTAGAAGTGAATGTTGATGAAGCAACAGGGAAAGTAGAAGACGCGTTATCCAGTGGTACAGCTTGGCGTGGTATCGAATTAGTTGCCAAAGACCGTGATCCTCGTGATGTATGGGCCTTTGTACAACGTATTTGTGGTGTATGTACCTCGACGCATGCTCTAGCTTCTTTGCGTGCTGTGGAAGATGCTTTGGCTATTGAAATTCCTAAAAATGCGAATTACATTCGTAATATTATGCATAGTTGTTTAGATGCCCATGACCATATTGTGCATTTTTATCACTTGCATGCCCTTGACTGGGTAAGCCCAGTGGAAGCCTTAAAAGCTGATCCTGCTAAAACAGCTGCGCTTCAAGAAACGGTGCTTAAAACATATAATTTAAGTGGTCTTGAACCTGCAGAAACACAGTCTACTACGTCTGCTTATCCTAAGGAGTTCCCAAAAGGCAATGCGACTTATTATGCAGCCATTCAAGGGAAAGTTAAAAAAATTGTTGAAAGTGGACAATTAGGTATTTTTGCTGCTCAGTGGTGGGATCATCCTGATTATCAGTTGTTGCCACCAGAAGTTCATTTAATGGGGGTAGCTCATTATTTAAATATCTTAGATAAACAGCGTGATATTGTTACGCCTCATGTTGTATTTGGGGGTAAAAACCCACATCCACATTACATCGTAGGTGGTATGCCTTGTTCTATTTCTATGGACGATATGAATGCACCAGTTAACTCAGCTAGGTTAGCCGTAGTCGATGAATCTATTGCCTTAGCTAAAGATTTAGTTAACTATTTCTACTTACCAGATGTATTAGCTATTGGCCAGATTTATGCTAAAGCAGGTATGGTTGATGGAGGCGGTTTATCCAAGAAACGTGTATTAGCTTATGGCGATTATCCAGATGAACCATATACAGGTATTAAAAATGGTGACTATTTCAAAAAATGCTTAGTACGTGCTAATGGTGTAGTTGAAGATTTTGGCCTTGGTGTAGATAAAGCTAAATTCCTTCCGCTTGAAGGGGAAGACCTTATGAATCCAGACTTCTTGTCAGAAGAAGTTGAACATTCTTGGTATGAATATCCAGATGGCAAGAAAACGATTCATCCATCAGAAGGGATTACAAAACCAAATTATACAGGTCCTAAAACAGGCACTAAAGAGCATTGGGAATACCTTGATGAAACGAAGAAATATTCTTGGATTAAATCCCCAACCTTTAAAGGTAAAGCTTGTGAAGTTGGTCCATTAGCTAAATATATTGTTGTTTATACCAAAGTAAAACAAGGTATTATTAGCAATCCTACTTGGGCAGAGCAGATGATTGTAAAACAAATTGATACGGTGTCTTCTGTACTCGGTGTACCTGCTCATGTTTGGATGTGTAGTACTGTTGGCCGTACGGCTTGTCGTTGCTTAGATGCACAAGTGGCTGCTAATATGAGTCAATATTTCTTTAACAAATTAGTGACAAATATTAAAGGCGGCGATACAGTTGTTGCCAATACAAAGAACTTTGATCCAAATACTTGGCCAAAAGAAGCTAAAGGCGTTGGTTTAGTTGATGCTCCTCGTGGTGGTTTAGGCCATTGGTGTGATATTAAAGATGGTAAAACAAGCAATTATCAATGTATCGTACCAACAACTTGGAATGCTTGTCCTAAGACAATTGCCAATGAGCATGGTGCTTACGAAGCGAATATGATTGATACTAAGGTTAAAATTGCTGATAAACCACTTGAAATTTTGAAAGGGATTCACTCCTTTGACCCTTGTTTAGCTTGTGCAACGCACTTGTATAATAAGAAGGGTGAACAAATCATCTCCGTTAATACAGATGCTATGTGCAAATAATAGGGGGGATTTAGATGTTTGAACAACCGGACAAAAAGCCGTATCGTGTATTTAGTCTGTGGTTGCGTATTTTCCATTGGACTATGGTATTGTGCGTAACTTTCCTATTTTGGACAGGCCTTTATATTGGCGATCCAGGTTTCAGTATGTTTGTAGGGCGTGAGCCAGCAGAAGCTATTAATAGTTGGTTTTCTATGGAAATGATTCGTCGTGTCCATTTTGGATTTGCCTTTGTTTTGATTTTTGCTTTTGTATTCCGTATTTATGGCGCGATTCGCTATCGTGGGGATCGTTTATTACCTAAATTCCGTAGCCGTTTATATTGGCAAGGCCTTAAGCAAACATTTTTGCATTACTTGATGTTGCCACGCCAAGAGGAACATCGTGTATTACGTAATTCCTTAGCACGTACCAGTTATTTATTGGTGTACATCATGATGTTTCTTGAAATTTGTACTGGCCTAGCTATGTATTCGCAAATTAATCCAAATGGTTGGTTAGCCATTGTTTTCAATCCTATTAATTTGATGTTCAACGAATATGATATTCATATCGTCCATCATTACATTGCTTGGTTCTTCTTATTATTCACTGTTGCGCATGTATATTTAGCGTTCCGCGAAGATGTAATGGAAGAGTCTGGTGAAGTATCCAGTATGGTTTCTGGTATGAAGTTCTACCCAGAAGACCCAGAAGATATTGAGGATTTATATGGTAAACGACAGTAATATCACCCTTTTAGGGGTGGGTAATATATTGCTCAGCGATGAAGGGCTAGGCGTTCATGTAGTGCGTGAAATGGAGCAAGAGTATACATTTACGCCTGAAATTAATATTGTTGATGGTGGTACGATGGGCATGGAGCTATTGAGTTACATGCGTGGTATGACAAAACTTCTGTTAGTCGATGCTGTCAATGGTGGTGAAGCGCCAGGGACTATCTATGAATTTCCTCATCAACAGACAGAAGCGTATTTTACCGATAATATCTCTGTTCACGAAGTAGGGATGCAAGATATTTTGCGAATTCGTGCGTTGCAGGAAAATCCTTTAGAAGATGCTACTGTAATTGGTGTAGAGCCTGAAAGTTTAGATATTGGGTTAACACCCACTGAAACAGTACAAGCAGTTTTGCCTGAGGTAAAACAACGTATTATTCGGCAACTAGAAGCTTGGGGAATTAACGTAACTGAGAGAACAGAGGTAACAAAACAATGATAGAGCATTATGGCAATGTACAGGCTATTTTAAAAGAACTTCAGTTAGCTTTGAAACATCTTCGTGAAACGGGTGAAACTCACACCATTTACATTGAAAAGACAGGGCTAACTATGGAGGAACAAGTGGAAGTGATGGAAACATTAGGTCGTGGCTCCATTACTATCAACTTTAATGAAACGGATCAACCAGTGGAGTGGTATGAAACACAATTTTCTGGTATCTGGTTAGGCACATTCCGTAATGCACGGGATGAAGCCATTGTTTATACAATAGAAGTAGGTCGTTATCCGAGTCTTTGTGGTGCTTTTGATGAAGATATTGAAACAGCAGAAGAAGAACTACAAACTTGGATTGATGCGGCTGATATGTAAAGTAGTAGCAAACTAGTAGAAAATTAGCTACAGTAATATGAGTCATTATACTTTGGCAATTGTGTAAGATTTAGTGTAAGCCATAGCGCAAGAAATTGTGCAAGGATAATATAATAGAATAATAGTAAGTTTTTAGGGCTGTAACGGACCATAGAATTATGTTCTCTGGTTTTGTTACAGCCTTTTTTATGATCATTTATAGCCTTTGTTTGGATTTTGTCGAATGGAATAGGCTTTACAATAGCAAAATAGGTTAAGATTGTTAAAAAATTGCACTACATAAGGTCTTTATCTAAGGGAGAGATGAATTGGAAACAGTTGATTTTAACACAGTCTTCATTTGTATTCATGAAACCATCACATAAAATGGCTTTTTTACATGAAAAACTCATGTTTCAAATTGAGTTTTCTGAAAACTGGAAAACTGAAAATTTAATTTGAGTTTTCTGAGTAGGGTAATAAAATAAAAAGTTAATTGGCCGTCTATCCAGTAAATACAAAGGGTTTAAGATGTTTAGAAAAACTGATAAATAATATGCTGTAGAACAGTCTCTATATGAGTTAAATGAAGTTTTGGTACTTTCATTTTGACTTTAGTTTTCATTGGTAAGATGTGTCCATAGGTTGGTTAAGACAACGAAACAACTGAGATAAAAGAACTAATAAGAATACATTGTGAGGAAACTTGGACACTCCAGTCGAAATTATTATTCTCTAATTAGTCTGTTTCAGAATCTAAACAAATCTAACATTTTAGAAAATTGTTTTCATTCCGAAAGGGGCAATTAATTATGAAAAAACGTTTTGCAGCCGTATTCGCAGCAACTGCTGTACTTGGTGTAACTACTGCATTTGCAGCTAATCCATTCTCTGATGTAACGCCTAATGATTGGGCATATCAAAGTGTAGCTCAATTGGCAGCTGCTGGTGTAATCAACGGGTATCCAGATGGTACTTTTAAAGGGCAAAACAACATTACACGTTACGAAATGGCTCAAATGGTAGCAAAAGCTATGGCAAATGAATCTCGTGCTAATGCAGAACAGCAAGCAATGATTAATCGTTTGGCTAACGAATTCTCTGATGAATTAAATAACTTAGGCGTTCGCGTTTCTAACTTAGAAAACAAAGTTGGTAATGTAAAAGTAACTGGTGATGCTCGTCTTCGTTATCAAGGGTCAGACAAAAAAGGTATGATTAGCTCCGATAATCAAGATAAAAAATCTTTATTTGATATGCGTGGTCGTGTACAATTCAATGCTAATGTAAACGATAACACATCTGCTGTTATCCGCGTAACAAGTGGTGATATGGAATTTGGCGATGCTAAGAATTCCTCTGATGTAGAATTTGACCGTGTATATGTAGCACACAAATTTGGTAAAGATACTACAGCTGTAGCTGGTCGCTTCGGCGCAGTAGTTGGTAATGGTTTAGTATACGATGATACTTTCGATGGTGCTGGCATTACGTATGATAACGGTAACTTCTCTGCGACAGCTGCTTATGGTTCCTTCATGGAAGGCGGTCTATTTGACAATGCTGAAAATGGCCGTGAATATGCAACTGGTTATGATTTTGCAAATGAAAGCAGTGACACAAATCCAACTGTTACATTATTACAAGCAAAAGCAAAACTTGGTGAACATGCAACTTTAGGTGGTTTCTATACCTTCGGTAATAAAAACCTAGATAATGATATTTATGGTGGTTCCTTAGACCTTAACTTTGACAAAGTTTGGGTTGGTGGTGAATATGCTACCTTCTCTGATGAAAAAGGTGCTGTAGCAAGTAATGATAAAGATGCATGGGTAGCTGGTATTGGTTATGGTGATTACGATATTGAAAAACAAGGTACTTGGGGCGTTAAAGTTCAATACTTTGATGAAGGTAAATACTCTCCAGTAGTAAGCTCCACTTGGAATCAGCCATATAACAGCGATTATAAAGCATGGATGGCAAGTGTAGATTATGCATTAGCTGATAATGTAGGTCTTTCCGGTTACTGGGCATTTAATGCAGAAGATCAACAGGGTAATGACTTAGGTGATTACTACCGTGCAGAATTAAAGTATAAATTCTAATCGATTTGTTGATAGTTTATACAAATTGCCAATAGATAGGTGAGAAATAGAAAGAATTATTTGTTAAAGTTTCAGAATATAATATTGGAAATTTGACCGATTTTTCTTCCTAGTTAATAAAATAATTTAAAATAATTATTTGAGAATATGATGTGAATCATTATTCAAAAAAGACAGTCAATTCAAGGGTTGACTGTCTTTTTGTTGTTTTGAGAATGAAACTGTAATGCTCATGGGAGTTTTAAAAAACTTTACAAAGTGATTTTTGTATGATACTATAGCTGTAGATTCAGTGAAGAAACGAAACTTATTGACTGAGAAATGTAAATCACTTGTGAGGAAACTTGGACACTCCATTTAAGATTACTGAGTATCGGAAGATAACGAGTAGGGACTAAACAGAATCATTGTATATTATTTTTCTGTTTTTTACCGAAAGGGGTAATTACAAATGAAAAAACGTTTTGCAGCCGTATTTGCAGCAACAGCGGTACTTGGCGTAACAACTGCATTCGCAGCTAACCCATTCTCCGATGTAACTCCTAACGATTGGGCATACCAGAGCGT